>WJLA01000048.1 GCA_014728765.1 Candidatus Peregrinibacteria bacterium | reverse complement strand
AATGAAAGTTACGTACTCCGGCACCTTCGCATAGCCGC
The DNA here is from genome assembly GCA_014728765.1 of Candidatus Peregrinibacteria bacterium. Classification (GTDB taxonomy): domain Bacteria; phylum Patescibacteriota; class Gracilibacteria; order UBA1369; family UBA1369; genus WJLA01. The sequence continues at coordinate 2,717 of WJLA01000048.1, read as the reverse complement.
GGGACGTTATGCAAAATGTTGCGCAAATATAAGAAATGAAGTATAATATAAAAGTCGTCGTATATAAAAACTGCAAGACGCAAGGGCTTGTGAAACCTTACTGTACTGACGGGTTTAAAGACCGTTGAAGATAACCATTTATAATTAAGGAGTATTACATGGAAAATCCAAAACAAAAAAATCTACTTATTTCATTCTGCGACTTAACCAATTTTACTAAAATTTCACGAAATGTTAATGAAACAGAAGTATTCAACTATTTATCCAAAATCTATGAAATTATTGGAGAAACAATAGAAGGTTCCAACGGTCAAGTTATTAAGTTTATAGGTGACGCAGCATTAATAATATTTGAAGAAATTCATATTGATGCTGGTATAATGGCACTTAAAAAATTAAAATTAAAAATTGATGAATATAATAAAATTAATAATTATGATTCACGTTTGATTATTAAAGCTCATTTTGGTCAAGTAGTTGCTGGCATGATAGGAACTAAAAATGATAAACATTATGACATACTCGGAAATGAGGTAAATATTGCGGCTACAATAAAATCAAACGGTTTTGCTATTACTATTGAAACATTTAGAAAATTAAATGCCAAAACGCGTAAATTTTTTAAGAAGCATACACCACCTATAACTTACATTGATATCGATGAAAGACACAAAGATTAAATAGTAAATGAAATATACGACGACTTTTTTTAAGAATGCGCAACACATCGTACAACAGCGACTATCACTCCGGGCAGTCAAGCTGCCCTCCGGGGCTTCGCCCGACATTCGGCTTTCAGCCGAACGCTGCGGTCGTTTCACTCCCTTGCCTCGCTTACGCGTTTGCTCATGGCAAACGCTACTCGGTCTTATAGTCGCGAACGTTAGGCGTTATGTTTGGAGAAATGTTTTTAAAGATCACGCCATCCATGGCGTGAAAAGGAGAAAAGAAATGGATAATTATGATATTACAAAAGATGGAGATCAGTGGAAGTTGAAAAAACAAGGAAATGATCGGGCTTCAAAAACTGCAGGCACAAAGAAGGAAATAATAAAGCAGACTCAAGACTTTATGAAGGATAAGACTGGTTCTGTTAAAATTCATAAAGAAGATGGTTCTTATCAAGAAGAGAGAACATATCAAAGAAAGGATGATCCGAAAAAAAGTAAAGGATAAAATACGAATAAGGAGAAGAAAATGAGTTTAATGAGTAAATCTGATCTGATTTATATGGATTATAAATGGTCGGCATATGGAAACGATGATCCTAAAATAACTGGAGAACCAGATAGTTCTCTCTTCAGTAGAAAAGAAGGGTACGAGGTTCTTTACCTTATCAACAAAATTGCCTCTGATAATGGATTAAAGCAAAAATCATCAGGGGAAAAGCTAGAAAAAATGATTCATGAGTATTTACCGAGTGATACACGTAGTCAAGTTAACGTCGTAAAATGGATTAAAGCCAATTGGGATAAATATTAGGTCCTGAGATCAAAAAGTACATCCTTGTACTTTTTGAGGCCTTTAGTCCCTCCAAACACTACGCCTAACAGCGGCTATGCGGCAAAGGCCATTCGGCTTTGCCCAAAGTGCCGAAGACCTAAAACGGACAGGAGGTTTTTTTGTTACGTAATAGTTTCAATGAAAGTTACGTACTCCGGCACCTTCGCATAGCCGCGGGACGTTAAGTCGAAATTGAAAAGGGGGTTAAGAGCAAAAAATATTTTTGTATTTCCTGAGCGAACATTGGTTATTAACGACATCAATTTTTGAATTGAAGTAATCGGGGCAGCTTTTAAGAGGGTCTCATACCCCTTTGTAAGTACGGGGCATTCGCCCCTCTTCCCCCTTTTCAACTTCGCTTAACAGCGAGTACAAGGCTCGGCTTCGCTCCGCTCAAATCCAGCGCTGTTACTTGCTAAGTGTACATTTTAAAGGTAACGTTTAAATTCGGGGAATACAATTACTTATTTTTTCATCTTCACTGCACTTCTTGTACTCGCAGAACGTTATAGGAAATACCCAATAAGGAAATTATGGTAAAAATAGAAGAATTTAATCAACAAGATATTTCATCGCTATTAAAATGGTTAGAAGGAACAAATGCTAGATTCCTTTATCAATTCGCTGGTCCAAAATATCATTTTCCATTAACAGAACAGCAACTTTTACAAACCATTGAGTCAAAAGAGGTTATGCCTTTTAAGGTAATTGATATTGAAAATGGTAAAAATATTGGGCACTGTCAGTTTATGAGGATTAGCAAAGAAAATTCTTCAGCATCAATAGGTCGACTTTTAGTAAATCCAGATCAGAGAGGAAAAGGTTTTGGGACAATGATGTTAAAGGCTATGATCAATTATGCTGAAAATACTTTAAAATTGAAAAAGTTGAAACTACGAGTATTCGACTTCAATAGATCTGCAATTAAATGCTATAAGAAACTTGATTTTACCGAAATAAAAATAGAGACAGTAAAAATAGACGATCTTGCTGAAAAATGGGATTGCATTTCAATGGAATATATTATTTGATACGCGCCTTATTGGGTACTTCCTATAACAGCGAATAATGTGCTCCGCTTCGCTTCGGGCTTCGCCAAATCTACCACTTCGTGGTAGACTTCACATATTCGCGAAACGTTATGCAAAATGTCCGGGAATCGCCCGCCCTGCTATTAAGAAAAAATTGGGCAAGGGAAAAGGAGGCGGTTGGTT
>WJLA01000047.1 GCA_014728765.1 Candidatus Peregrinibacteria bacterium | reverse complement strand
CATGGAAATGGAGGCGACCACAAGTCCGTTTTGTATGGAAAACACAGCTTCTTGACCAAGTCGTGATCCCGGAACCGTTAAATCAACTCCATCATGTCCAAAATAGATTTTGTGCTGATTGCAACTTTCGGAAGTGGCAGAATATTGATTGTTTTGATGAAAGCACCAACCACCCGACTTCGGATTATTGTATTCTTGAGTTCGATAGTATTCTCTCAATGGCAATTGCGATCTTTCATAGAAATTGCCTATGGGAATTTCGTCGAAGCTGAAATCTGAATATTTACCGCTTTTGGTCTGAGCCTGAGCTTTTCCGGCCACCAAAAGCAACAAAATCAAAAAAATATATTTCACAATTATGCTCCTGACAACAGTTCAATTATGGAGTCGTGGTTTTCTTCAGGTTCACCGCCGGAGTAGTGAATTATTTTGATATAGCCGTCTTTTTGGTAGTATAAATAATTATAGGGCAGAAAGTAGCCTTCATAAGAAGGCTGATAATCTGAAACTGCGAAAATTTGATTTTCATTGATTATTAACTCCTTAAAAGTAGGCTCTTTCACACATTGAATTTCTTGGCAGATATTTTGCAGATGTTGATATTTCGATATGGCTACAGATTCAGCGTTTTGATCTTCGGTAATTTTTCCATAAGGCCAAATGCTGATTGAAATAAGTTTTCCCTGATCGGTTTTGACAATAATGTTTTGCTCATAATTGGAAATTTGTCTCAGGTCATCTTGATTGCTTTCTTGATTCAGGCCGCAACCTGCAAAGACATATACTATAATGATAAATATTGTTAGATTTTTCATGATTCCTCAGGTTAAATTTCAAGGTTCAACCATTCACGGCATGGCTTGAATTTAGAGCCTTACTATTAAAAAATTATAAAAAATCAAAAAATTAGTATAAAAATTTGACTTTTGGGCATAAGTTTCTTATATTCACACTCGATCGAGTTTGTCGAAGACTCGATGCTGTCGCAACTTTATTTTTTTATTTTTACCTTTATCAGTAAGCAACATAGACTTAATCAACAAATCAAGGCACCCATCGTCAGACTGATCGATGAGGATGAAAATCAGCTTGGAGAAAAGCCTATTGGGGAGGCCTTACAACTGGCTGAAGAAGCAGGAGTGGATTTGGTGGAGGTTGCTCCACTTGCAAAACCGCCTGTATGTAAAATTCTTGATTATGGAAAGTATCTGTATCGCCAAAAGAAAAATGAACAAAAGCATCGTAAGATGCAAAAGAAAACCGAATTAAAGGTGATCAGGCTTACACTCAGAATTGATGAACATGATATTAAGGTAAAAGCAAAAAATGCGGAAAAGTTCCTTAAGCAGAAAAATAGCGTAAAAGTTATGCTGATGCTGAAGGGGAGAGAAGCGGCCATGGCTGATATGGGAATTCAAAAAGTTAAAGACTTTTATGAAAGAATTAAAGAGCATGCTGCGATTGAATCTGAACCCAGACGCCAAGGAAACAATATTTCAATGATTTTAATCCCTCAAAAGTAAAGATATGAAGCAAAAAAGTCATAGCGGAGTAAAAAAACGCATCAAAAAGACCGGAAGCGGCAAGTTGATGTGGGAAAAATCTGCAAAAAAACATTTGTTAACAGGAAAGTCCAAAAGACAAAAGAAACTCCACCCGGGAGGAAAGCCTGTTTCAAAATCCGATGCCAAAAATATGGCAAAATTATTAGCAAATTAATAATAAATAGTCATGACAAGAGTAAAACGCGGTGTTGAAACACGCCGAAAACATAAAAAAATTTTTAAAGCCACCAAGGGTTTTAGAGGTTTGGCTCAAAAAACTGTCAAAAGAGCAAAACAAGCGGCGGCGAAGGCCGGACAAAATGCTTATGTTGGTAGAAAACTTAGAAAAAGAGACATGAGAAGTCTTTGGATTACCAGAATTAATGCCGCTGTCAGAGCGGAGGATTTGAGTTATTCAAGATTTATGTATGGTCTTCTGAAAGCTAAGGTTGCTGTGGACCGAAAAATATTGGCCGATTTGGCGGTTAATAATCCCAAGGTATTCAAAAAATTTATTGAAACAGCCAAAGCTGAGCTATAAAAGTTAAGTTTCAAATTAAAAAACCGCTACTTGATTGAGCGGTTTTTTTAGTGTGTTTTTTTTAATTAACAGTAACGCTAACGATTTTGATTTCTTCTTGCGGCCTATCCAGCATGTCGGTTTCAGCGTTGCCAATTTGATCGACTACTTTCTGTCCGGAGATAACTTCTCCGAAAACGGAGTGCTTTCCGTCCAGCCAAGGAGTTCCATTTTCAGCGGTAACTATGAAAAATTGGCTTCCATTCGTGTCCGGTCCGCGATTGGCCATGGAAAGAGTGTATTTTTGATGGTTTAAGTCGGTGTGAAATTCATCTTCGAAAGTTGTTCCGGGACCTTGATAACTGTGGCCTCCCGTACCATCTTGGTTTTCGAAATCGCCGGTCTGAATCATAAAGTCTTCAATGATTCTGTGAAACGGCACATCATCGTATTTTCCTTGACTAGCCAGTTCTTTGAAGTTTTTTACCGTTTCAGGTGCTTTATCTTCATATAAATCAACTATTATTGTGCCTTTATTGGTTTGAATTGTTGCGTCTCCTGATGACATACATCCAGTGGTTAATAAAATAGTAATAAAAAGGGTGGTTATGATTTTTTGCATTTTTATTTTATTAATTGTAGGGAAATTTTCTGATATTTATGACTATTTTGCAAGAAGAAAACGATGACTAAAAAAGAAATTAAGTATAATATTGGCTAGCTATGAAATTTAGAAATATAATAGGACATCAAAAGCAGCTCGAACAGTTGGAAAATGATTTAAATTCCGACAATTTGGCTCATGCTTATCTTTTTGCCGGACCTGAAGATTTGGGAAAGTACAAAATTGCCAGATTATTTGCGGAAGAATTGCAAACCAATGGCTTGGATGATGAAAGCTCACTAAGGATCAAGAACTTAATGAAAACAGGAGCCCATTTGGATAGTGTTTTTATTAGAAGAGAAACTGAAAATCAAACTATAAAAATTGAAGAAATAAGAAAAATATTGGATAACTTACAAATGACGGGAGACAGCAGTTTCAGAGTTTTGGTAATGGAAGATATTGAAAGGCTTACACCCGAAGCTGCCAATGCAATGTTGAAAATGCTGGAAGAACCTCCGGAAAAGGTTTGTTTTATTTTGACTACTTCAAAGCCAAGTGCTGTCTTAGAGACAATACTTTCCAGAGTGAGAAGAATTGATTTTGGTGTGATGCTTGACGAAGATCTCAACGATGCCTTGTCGAGACGATATAGGTTGATGGATCATAATAAAATAAATGAAATTGTGGAAATGTCCGGGGGAAAAATTGCAAAAGCTATCAAATTGGCGGAAAATTCTGAAATGTTGGAAGCTTATGAGGATGTTTATAGGCAAATAGAAAACTTTTTGAACAATGGAAAAATTACTGAGGCTTTCCAATTTATTGGAAAAATATATGAGGACAGACTGTTGGTAAAAATCTTTATTGAAATTGGCTTTGTTGTTCTAAGAAAGCGACTATTGAGTGATTTGCAAGCCAATCAAAGGTCTAGTATAATCTCTGACGTTACTAAACTGGAAAAATTGTATAATGTAAAAAATCTCTCTGAGACTAATGTGAATAATCGACTGTTGTTAGAAAACTTTATTTTGAGTCTATGATAGAAATTATTTTAATGTTGATTGCTCTACTGGTTTTGGTGCTGATTTATTTCCGAAGGTGGTATTTGCTTGAAAAAGGTCAGCTGTTTGGAAAAATGGTTTTGAAAAAAGGGCATAATCTGCCTCCAAAATTGACTAAAGAAGATCATGAGGTCACAGTCAAAGAAATGATTCCAGCTCCTGAAACCATTGATCCCAAATTGGTTATCAAAGGAGACGCATTTTATAAGAAAGCTGAATTAGCCCTTAAAAGGGGCCAGAATGAAGAGGCTGAAAAGCTATATATTCAAGCAATATCAATGAACCCCGCTCATATTGATTCGCACGCTAAACTGGGAATGATTTATTTAAATCAAGAATCTATGGGGAAGGCAGAATTAATTTATAGAAAACTTATTATTGCAGAGCCGGAAGAGGCAAGTTATTTCAGCAACTTGGCTTTAACTTTGTTTCATCAAGATAAACTGGACGAATCCAAGGGTTTTTATGAAAGGTCGATTGAATTGGATGATAAAAGACCGGGAAGATATTACAGCCTTTCCAGAGTCAATTATGCATTGGGAGACTTTGATAATGCTGTTTTGAATATTCAAAAAGCCTTGGCACTTGACCCTGACAATGTTGACTATGGATTAACGCTTGCCCATTGGTATTTAGAAAAAGGAATGCAAAACGACACATCACAATTAATCAATGAAATTCTTAAACACTGGCCTGATAATCAAGACGCTTTGGAAATAAAAAATGAATTGGAGAAAGGAGGTGATGTTTCCAATCTAAATGAAGAAAATTCAAATAGGGATAAAGAGGGAAATATTTAAGGCCTCACTTAATAAACTTTATTCTTCTCCAACAAGAATCTTATTGGCTGTGGCTCGATATCGGCTAACGATCTCTTCTTTCTTTTCGGTGCCGTCGGGCATTTTGACTATCCAGTCCCAAGTTGTATCAAAGCCCGGACTGGCTGTTTCAACTTGTTTTCTTTGTCCCGGGGCAAGTGTGTTTGTCGGTATCAATTGAGTTCCTCCGGAACTACGATGATTAAACTTGTTATAATTCTTAATGAATGCCTCTCTACCATCATTGGTTCCGTAGAACTTGAAGAAAGCTTCAGTACCTTCAGTGTAAGCTTGTATTAAAATATGAGCAGGGGTGTCGTTAACAAATTTAAGATCTTTTACTCCAGGATAAATGGTTGCGTCCAGGCCATAACCATCAATTTGTGCATAATATGAAACCGCATAAGAATGAGGATAGCGCTCGGCAATTTCCAGACCCGAGAACAAGGCGGCCTTAAAAGCGGTTGATGAAACCTGGCACACACCTCCACCATATTCGGGTATGGTTCCGGTGGATTTTATAACAAGCTCCATCTTATATCCGGTAGAACCATCAACAGGTCCCAATTGATCATTGAATGAAAATGTTTCTCCCGGAGCAATCAAAACTCCATTAAAGCGATCCATGGCAACATTAATATTATGAATTCTGTTGGGAGAAGAGCCGGCAAAAGCAGTGTGACCCGTTCCTATCAATTCTTGAATTCCCAGGTTTTGCAGTTTTTGATCTGTGTTAACCTTTGCTGCCATAACTTTTGATTCCACTTCGACCTCTCCTTCATATGTATTGATGGCTGACTCCAAATCATCTGCCAATTTTTCTTGATTTACTTCCACCCCATCTTTTGCCTTTCCCTCAAATATTATTTGATCATCTTGATCATGGTAAATTTTAATGTCAGAAGTTTGAATTGCTATATCATCAATTATTTCAGGCTGCAGAAATTCGGTTAAAAGCCTGTCGGATAATTTGATGATAATTTGTTCATTATTTTTTAAGTATTCAAATTTGTCCAAATGGTCTTTTGCTTTGAACAGCCACTCATCTTGTTGATGTACAAGTTTTATTTCATTTTCAAGTTTTAAAAGAAGATCATCGCTGTTTTTTTCAAGATCCTCTGCAACAACCGCCGGTTTCTCATCACGAATATTGATAATAATTTCCGACTCGTCCAGTCCGTTCAGTTTGTTTTGAAGCTGAGTGTTCAGGCTGTTAATATCGATTTTTTTTCCTTGTTTTTCCGCTTGAATTTGAATGATATCTTCTTCATCCAAATAAAACTTGGCACTTTCCGCTCTTAGATTTTGCAAAGAAAATTTGTTTTCGAGAATTTTTTCAATATTGTTTAAATCATAATCATAATACGGTTTGATTTCATGACTATTCAAATTTGCTGTTATCAAACTTAGAATTGAGTCTTCCAAAAAATAATATTTTGGTATGGAATTGATGGTGTCATCAATATTCATATCAATTCCCAATTCAGGCAATGTAACCTCTATCCGCTTTTCATCAAGAACGAAAGTGATAGGTTGCTGATAAAAATCCTCTATGGAGTCTTTAATCATAGACTCAGCTTCTTGAGCTTTTAAGTAGCCAATTTCAACATTTGCTATTGCCACTTTGGGCAAAACCCTATCGCTTGAAATTAATTCCAACACAACTACAGCCGAGGAAAATAAGGTAAGTATTAAAAAAATCACACCAAGTTTTATTCCAACCTCTTTAGCTTCTTTTAAAAAACTCTTAGACTTATTTGAAGCTTTGTCTTTAAACTCTATCAGTTTAATTTTAACAGACTTGATTTTGGAATCCACCGAACTTTTGCTTGCTTGTTGATTTTCTTTTGCTTGCTTTTTCGATTTTTTCTTTGATGTGGACTGATCAATTGAATCAATAACATTCTGTAAATCTTTGGTGAAAGTGGTGGATGATTTTGAAAAGTTATTTGCAACTTTTTTGGGAGATTGCTGCTTTTTTGTTTTCTTGGATTTAGAATTGTTTTTTTTCGAAGATTTCGAAGAATTAACCTTTTGTTTGGTTTTTTTCTTAGAGTTTGCGTTTTTTTTGGAAGATTTTTTTGCCATTTTACATTTCTTCTGGAATTTCGTGCTTGGTAAACTTTGGTTTTATTTCACTTTTGTGATTAATTTTTCCATAAACCTTTTTTGCACCATCAGCAATGTCTTTGCGAGTGTCTTTTCCTTTTTTTGGAGCAAAACCAACACCAAGAACCGAACCTACAGCAGCCCCGACTATCATACCGGTTACCAGTTTATCGACTGTTCCAAGCTTTTTCTTAAGCTTTTCCTTTTTTTGCTTTTTTTTCTTAAAAAACATAGATACTTGTTAGCTGGTTTATTATTTTAAAATATGATTAATCAATTATCAACTATTTTGTTTGTTCTTTTTTGAGAGTTTTTTTATGTTCCGTTCTTCTGATTAGATTAACTTTAATTTGACCTGGGTAGGCTACGTTAGCTTCAATGTTTTCCGCCACATCTTCTGCCATTGTTTTCAGGTCTCCATCAGAAAGTGTTTTTGGATCAACAAACACCCTCAACTCTCTTCCTCCTGATATGGCATATGATTTTTTAACACCCTGATATTCTTTTGCTATACCTTCAATAGCTCTAATCCTTTCCTGATATTTTTCGATAGTTTCTTGTCGAGCTCCCGGTCTGCCGGCAGACATGGCATCTGCACCTTTAACAATTAACCCTTCAGCTGTTTCAATTGGGATAGAGTCGTGATGCGTCCAAGAAGCATGAACCTCTTCCCAATTGAAATCATGCTTTTCCATAATTTCTTTAGTCAACACATCGTGAGGCCGGCCCTCTTCTTGATCAATAGCTTTTCCAACATCTCCAAGAAAACCTCCAATTTTACAAATTTCTTGATTCAATCCCAATTCGCTTCCCAACATTAAAGAAAAATAACCAACTTCATAACTATGTTTAAGAATGTTTTGACCATAACTGGTTCTGAAGTCCATTCTTCCTATCATTTCGGCAAAACCGTCAGTGAATTTGCGATAATCCAAATCAAGCTCTTGCAGAACATTTCTCCCAATTTTTATTAATCTTTGTTCAACATCTCTTTCTGCTTCGGCCAATCTTATTTTAACTTTATCCAGATTTATAACGGAATCTCTCATTAGTTTCAGGATGGCCTCATGAGCTATTTGTCTTTTTACCAATTGATAATGAGTAACCATAACCCCTTTCTTTTCTTCATCAAAAATAACGTTAACCCCCGTTGCCTCTTCAATAAACCTGATGTTTTCTGCGTTTTTACCTATTAATTTGGCTTTGGTTTCACTCTTTCTGACAGGAATCAAATAATTTCTTTTTTCCACAGAAGAAGGTGCCTCATATCTTTGAATGGATAAAGTCATCAAGTCTCTGGCTTTTAATGGAGCTTCTTCTTTTAAATTATCAACATATTTTGATAGTCTTGTTTCTTTTGCGAGATATAAATCTTCATCCAACTCTTCCAGCATTTTTTGTTTGATTGCACCCGGATCATCACCTGTTAATTTTGAGAGAACAGGAATATAT
>WJLA01000046.1 GCA_014728765.1 Candidatus Peregrinibacteria bacterium | reverse complement strand
GCCTTTCATGTCTTGGGATGGCAACCCGTGTGGAATTTTGAGAAAACAGTGGAGGAAACGGTTGCTTGGTATCAGGAAGCAGCTCAAATTGCTCCAGGAGATAGTGAGAAGTTTCAAGCTTTAACGTGGCGGCAAATTGAGAAATACCAAGCTGATGCCGTAGTGAAAACGAATCCAGAGCTGATTTACTGAAAACTGAAGGAGTTGATAGAAATATGACAAGGATTTATTTACACATTGGTATGCCCAAAACAGGAACAACTTCCATACAACACTTTTTATCAAATAACCAAGAAAAGCTTTTAGAGAAAGGGTATTTGTATCCTAAGTCTGGCAGAATCTCAACTGCCCGGAACATCACAATTTGTACAAAATATCATCATGGTTTAGCCAGGGCATTGCTTGAAATTTATGACCCTAAAGCTCCGTGGGCTAATGCTAATTCAAATGCCTGGAAGGTAGCTTGGAAAGATTTAAAAAGAGAAATACAGACGAGTAAAGCTGCAAACATTATAATTTCTTCGGAAGCTTTTACTGGCAGGCAAGAATTTTATAATCCTGATCTGATTGCTCTAACAAAAACAATGCTAGAGGAGTATGATACTAAAATTATTATTTATGTCAGGAGACAAGATGAATTTATCAGATCATTTTACGGTGAACATATAAAAAATATGGCTCTCGATAAAAAAAACCTGAGAAATTTTATTTTGGAATGGACAAAGAGAGTTAATTATTACAAACTTCTTGAACCCTGGAAAAAGTCATTTGGTATTCAGAATGTCATTGTTAGACCTTTTGAAAAAGAACAGATGAAAAATAGTAGTCTGTTGGAGGATTTTTTAGAAAACATTCATTTAAATCATATAAACCCTAATGAAAGCAACTTCAACTTCAGTAGTTCTATGAGCAAAAATATTTCTTATTCTGGGAAGGTCATAAAATTAATTGATTTAATAGAAGAAACCAGTCAAATAAGACGATTAATAAAATTGTTGCAAAAAAGTAAGAAATATTGGTACTGGCATAAAAGATATGGTTTTCTCAGAAGAGGCATAAACTTAATAATAAAATTAGCAATATACATATCACGTTTTATTCCCGATTTTTTAATTAGTGAAGAACTAATTTCCAAGAAAAATAAAGTCAGTATTATGAAGGAATTTGAAGAATCAAATCAAAAGGTTGCTAAGGAGTATTTAGGACGAGAAGATGGAAAACTGTTTTATTCAAAGCCGTGACCTCAGTGCAACGTATTAGGAGACATTTCATATTCAATCAAACCAAGAGAGAAACACCATGTTAAAAAAAATTTCCACAAAAACCCGATACATAATTAATAAATACATCTTACCATCATATTCGCTAGAAGAGCTATTCCCTAATGCTGAAAAATTATATCCGATTAAGCCAGAAATTGTGGCGACTCCAGAAGTCAAGCAAATGAATCTTGTCAAGTTGATTGAGGGTATACACTCAGACTATTATTCTCTTCCCACTATTTATTCAGCTCATCTAAGCAAAGTTATTTACTATCCCAAATATAACTTGATATTTACAGAGTCAAGAAAAATGATAAAAGAAACTAGTCCTAATATATACGTTATATCAACTCATCAGATATATGATTTAATGAAAAAAGTCAACGTGGAAGCTACAAAGCTTTTTAGTTTTGTTGCTAGAACCCAAAAAGTATCAGGTATTTGTAGCATAATAAGGCGATCCAATCATCACAACAATCATTATCATACATTGGTGGATGCAATTCCGAGACTCTATTTGCTCAATCAATCCGAGTATCAGCATATTGATGAAATTAAGCTATTGTTTTCGAGTGAACCGACTACTACGGAGCGTTTTTTTATCGACAAGTTGGCTCCCAAAAACATCAAAATAACAGTTATGGAGAAGTGTAACAGCCTTTACTCTATTGAGCAGTTAATTTTCCCTACTGTAATGTCTCGATCGTATCAAAAATGTGGTTATTTACCTTCAAAATATATTCAATTTTTTCAAAACAAAGTACTACCTAAAAGAGCCAGTAAGAAAACTAACCGAATTTTTATTTCTAGAGCAAAGGCAAAATGGAGAAAAATGATAAATGAAGACGAGCTTTTTGAAGCCTTAAAACCCTATGGCTTTAAAAAATACTTCCTTGAAGATATTTCAATAGAAGCCGAAATCGATCTATTTTTTGATGCTGACTATGTAATTGGATCATTAGGAGCAGGACTAACTAACATGATTTTTTCTCAGAAAATTAAAGTATTAGAGATATTCCCAAATGAGTACGTTCATACTTACTACTACTATTTAGCCAAATCTCTAAATCACACCTATGGATACTGCAATGGACTAGAGGAAAAGTCTCATGTAGCGACGCAGAAAGCGACGACACATAGATTGGATTTCAGAGTTAATGTATCAGAGGTTGTAGAACAAATGCTTGAATTAGAGAAAAAACAGAAATACGACAATGTTACGTAAATTGTACATAATACTTAAATTTCGAGT
>WJLA01000045.1 GCA_014728765.1 Candidatus Peregrinibacteria bacterium | reverse complement strand
TGGTTCCATTCCTTTCATTTTATCCAGATTATTGAATAATCCATCATATCTATTATTTTTTCTTTTCTTGAAATTGATGGCATGAGCAACTACAAGTACAAAATCCATATGTTTTTTTTTGTTTTCGTCGGGTATAAAGGCATCAATTTGTTTTTTTATATTATTTAATAACTCTTCTTTGGTTGAACTTGTTTTATGTAAAAAATTGAATTTCTGATTATTGAGTATGGTATATTTTTTTGGGTTAATTATTTCAACATTATATAACCTTAAAAAATATTCACTTAACTCTGCAATTATAATGTTTCTTTTTTTCCCAAAACCAGAAATTTCCTCCCATTTTTTTGGCAAATAAAATGCGCTTTTATGATCGGAGTCACATATTGAATATAATTCTTTGCGATAGTTTTCAGTGATTTTGTCAAAATCCAAATATGAATAAAAACCATTTTTCTCTAAGTGTTTTTGCAGATTTGGTAATTTCGGACATTCAATGATCATATCTTTTTAATTTTATTTCTAAATATAACATATACAGCATTAGTCCAGCCAAATCCACCTTGAATGTCATAATGACCTTTGGCACATTTTGTAGTGTCAACAACATTATACTTTTCCAGGAAAAAACCCATTTTATTAAAACTTCTTTCGCATGTTGCGATCCATTTTTCCATAATTCTTTTTGCTTCTTTTTTGTATCCATAATTTAGAAGTCCTTCTACCACTATCAAATGCAAAGGCGCCCATCCGTTAGGATAGTCCCATTGTTGAGTGTGTGATTTGCCGGCAGAATATTGATCACGTTTGATGTTGGATTTGCTCTTGGTTGTAACCAGTCCACCGTCATATTCGAAGAATTCCAAATTTTTCACAAGTAATTCTGCTTGTTCTTTGGAAGCTAATTTCATGTACATGCTAAAGTACATGGCCAGTGTCAATGCATGTGTTTTTTGTCTGTTTACATAGTCATAGTCTCTAAATACTCCGGGGTTTCTATCCCACATTAATTTGTTGATGCTTTTTGATCTTTGTTCCGCTTTTTCATTCCATTTTTTGGTTTCTTCTTTGCTTTTTTCAATGATTTTGCTGATCTTGGAAAGATCTTTCTCATATTTATATAACAGGCAGTTTAGATCGATAGGTAAAATGTCCAGACAGCGTCCCATATATCTTGATGTTAAATCCCACCCAGATTCTAACTCTGCAAGAAAATGAATATCATTTATGTCATAATATCTGCTTAATCCTTCGTAAACGTTGCGATTATTTTTCCATCCTTTCGCCGTCCACACTTCTTCATATTCTCTTCTAACTACAACATATGCATTTTTAAGCCATTCTTTATCCTTTGTGTGGTGATAAACGGCAAGTACCATAGAGCTTAAGAACGGAGGTTGTGATCTTGATAGAAAATAATATGAATTTGCATTGGGGATAATTCCGAATCGGTCTATTAAGTGAATAAAATTGTCAACAATATTTTTTGCCAGTTCGATTTTTTTTTCTTCAAGTAATCCAAGTACATGAAAATAGCTGTCCCAGTAGTATAATTCAGTATACTTTTCGCAGTTCGGACTAACAAAAGGGTATGGTAGGCCGATATTTCTTTCTATATCTTCTGGTTTATGTTGAGTTACTTTTTCCCAGTATTTATTGATGAAGCTTAAGTATTTATCTTTTTTTATTTTTTTAGTCATATTGATCGGTTAGTGTAAAAAGGCGTCGAAAATTGTTGATCCGTAAATGGTTTGCATCTTAGGATTAAATAAACTGATTGTGATTTTGCGAGGGGCATTGGTAGAGCAAAAATTTTTCTCGATGAATAAATTCATTGTTTGTATCATAGTGTTATTAAAATTTTTGGAAAATTCGATAACTCCGCCGACTTCAATGATACCAAAGTTCATGTCTTGTTTATCTTTTTGCAGTTCCAGAATGATATTAGCTAATGCAAATCCGCAAATATAGCCGCCTCTTTTGGAAATTTCTTGCCAGATGAATTTAAGCGGATACAGTTCATGACTTTTAATCATTCTTTTGTCTAAAAGTTCGTCCAGGCCTTTGGAGTCCAATTTGCTGATTTTGTATTTTTGCTTAAGCTTTTTGTCGATCACTTTTTTTTTGATTAAACTTTTCAAAATTTCCTTAAATACTTCATCTCTCCATGCACCTGAAAACATTTTTTCAGTTAAATAGGTTCCTTTGCTGGTGGTTTTTTTATCCATCCTTTTATCATACACCGATTGAGGAAAAGATGTAAATAGACCGAATTCCGTGTTTGAAATGAAAAAATTGTTGTTTAAGTTATAACCGACAGCGATATTTGAACCTGTGCCGACTATAATATTTATTATTGCATCAAAGTTCTCTTCTTTGTTTTCAATTTCAATTTTTTTTGCCGCAAGTAAGCTGGGTGGTGAATCATTGGTTACACCTATTTTGAGTAAAGGATATCCGTTTTGATTTAAATATTTTTGCAAGTTTTCACCTATAGCCAGGCCAACTATGCCTTTGCTACGATGCTGTTTGGCAAAATTAGTACAAATTCCATCTATTATACCGTCTTTTCTTTTATATTGCTTAAGTGGAAAGGTGAAAATGAAAATGCAATTTTCAATTGTTTGTTGTTCATGATGGTTCAGAAAAAAATCCAAGCGTAGCTTTAGGTCAGAGAAAAGTATTTCCGGGGTATAAATGATTTTTCTGTAAAAATTGATTTTTTTTGATTTAAGTAGATTAATTCTATTGTTTTTTACAGAAATTTTAAATAACTTCAGGAAAGTTCCGCCAAGTTCAATCAATAGTAAAATGCGGTCCTCTCCATATGAGTCAATTTCTTTCCAACTATGATTAAAATGAATATTTCTCGGATTGTCTTTTGCTCTGGCCAGATTAAATTCGCATAAAAATTTTTCAGAAAGTTTCTCTTGATTGTTTAAGTGTTTATAAAAGCCGTTTTTCAAAAGATCAGCTCTAATTGTTTGTATTTTTTGTTTGTTGTTCATAATAGATATCAGTTATTAACATTATAACTAAGATTTTATGATTGAATAGTGATTTATATCATTATTTGCCGATTTAAATTTAAGTGTGATACTCTGAAGACGAAATAAAAAAATGAAATGAAATTCAGATATTGCGATGTTTTGCCTATTTCTTCTTACAAGGAGCAAATAGTTAATGAGGTTGTAGAAAATGATGTTGTGGTTGTGGTCGGTGAAACCGGTTCGGGGAAATCGACTCAGATTCCCAAAATGATACTTGAGGCTTTGGCGAAAAGAGATGGGAGTGATCCGGAATTTTCGAATTATAAAGTTGTATGTACTCAGCCGAGAAGAATTGCCGCTACATCTATTGCAAATTGGATTGCAGAGGATACTGATGTGGAATTAGGTCAAGAAGTTGGATATAAAATCAGATTCGATGACGAAACAATGAAAGGCACTTTGATTACGATTTGTACTGATGGAATTTTATTGCAAGAAATGAAAGGTGATAATTTGCTATCAAATTATGATGCCGTACTTGTTGATGAAGCTCATGAAAGAAATTTAAATATAGATTTTTTGTTGGGTCTATTAAAAAATATTCAATATAGAAGAATACAAAATGGTATGAATCCGCTAAAGATTTTGGTGACATCTGCTACTGTGGATGCTCAAAAGTTTGCGGATTTTTATTATGAGTTGAATGCAGGAAAAAATATACCAATTATTAATGTTTCAGGTAGAACCTATCCGGTTGAGGTGAAATATTTGGAGCCTGAAGCTGCTGATGCTTTTTATAAACAAATTGCTGAATTGGTTAAGAATATTGTGGCAGGAGAGAGTCCTGGAGATATATTGATTTTTATGCCGGGCGAATATGAAATATTTTCTACGATTCGTGCGATTGACTTTTTGCGTTTAAGAGGAGTCAATTGTTTACCGTTGTATAGTCGTTTAACTATGGATGAGCAACAGCAAATTTTCGCTGATCATGATGGAATAAACGTGGTTGTGGCTACCAATATTGCTGAAACATCTTTGACAGTACCGGGTGTGAAATATGTAATTGATTCTGGACTTGCAAAGTTAAAAGATTTTGATTTCAGAACAGGAATAGGAAGTCTGGATACAAGGAACATTTCCCAGGCTTCAGCAATACAAAGAGCTGGAAGGGCCGGTAGGATAGAGCCCGGTGTGTGTTATAGACTTTATAGCGAAGAAAATTTTAATGAGCGAATTAAGTATACTATTCCGGAGATTAGAAGATCTGATCTCGCATCTGTTGTTTTGCATATGATATTAATTGGGATAACGGATGTCTATAATTTCAGTTTTATTGATCCTCCCGAAAAAGATGCATTTAGGAATGCTTTTAAGGTTTTGCATGAATTGGGAGCGCTGGAAAATAATAATTCATTGACTCCGCTAGGAGTAAAGATGGCTCATTTGCCTTTGGAGCCCAGGATTTCGGCGATGCTTTTGGCTGCGGAAAAATATGATTGTGTGAGGCAAGTTGCGGTGATCGCTTCATCTTTGTCAGTGAAAGATCCTTTTGTTAGACCTAATGATGAGGAGGAAGAGGCAGATGCTGCCAAGCAATATTTTCAGAAAATGTCCGGTCATATTTCTAAAAAATATAAAATTGTAAAAATTCGAAAAGGCAAAAGGATAATTAAAAAGAAAGTTTATTCGGATGAAAATGCGAAACTTAATTATGTTTCTGATTTGGTTACACTTTTGCATGTTTGGAACAAGGTTAGGTTAATACAACAGCCGGAAGAAAGAGAGTTATATTGTCAAAGTCATTATTTGAATTTTGTAGTGCTGGAAGAAATTGAGCAAATCTATTATCAATTAATTGATACTTTGAGAACATTTGCAGGTAAAGAGTTTGAAAAATATTTGGGAGTTGATGAAGCTGATTTGAAAATGTCGATTGAGAATAATTTAGAAGGTATACTGAAGTCAATAACGGCGGGATTAATTCAGAATGTTTGTGAACAAATAGGGGATAGGGGGGTGTATCGTTCCGGAAAGTCCGATGGAATAATGATACATCCTGGATCAGCCTTATTTTATGTTAAACCTAAATGGTTTGTGTCTTCGGAAATTGTTGATACTTCAAGACTTTACGCCAGAAATAATACAGTGATTAATCCTGTTTGGCTTGAAGAAGTTTCTCCACATCTTTGTCAGTATAAGGTTAGTAATGTGTATTTTGATAACAAAAAAGGAGAGGTCGTAAGAGATGAAGAAGTTAATT
Source organism: Candidatus Peregrinibacteria bacterium (assembly GCA_014728765.1). GTDB lineage: Bacteria > Patescibacteriota > Gracilibacteria > UBA1369 > UBA1369 > WJLA01. The sequence goes on along the minus strand of WJLA01000045.1, from coordinate 1,456 downwards.
TTAAAGGTCATAGAATATTAAAAAGAAAATGTGTTTCGGTTGGTGAAAAAGAGTTTAGAATGGCTTTGGATTATTTTGTAAGAGAGGGGATGGTTAAGGGAAGATTTAAAAAGTCCTTTGATTTTTTGAAACATAATTCTGATGTTGTTTATGAGTTGAAATCGCTTGCCGCAATGACTGCTAATGAAAAATATAATTTGGATAGTCAGAGGTTGTTTGATTGGTATTTTGTCAGGTTTTCGAGCCTGGAAATGAAAGTTTATTCAAGAGAAACATTGAATAATTATATTAAAAAGTATGGTGATGATAAGTTGAGAATGGAAGTTGAAGATTTTATTTCCAATCAAGAAAAAAAGAAAATTGAAAAAAGATTTCCCAATGAGGTCTTTTTGAATGGAAAAAAACACAGGGTAAGATATTATTTTTCACATTATAAATATCCAGATGGTCCGGTAATAGTACTAAACTTTGATGAACTCAATGATTTGAATGACAAAAGTCTTGAAAAGATTGTGCCGGAAAATAAAAAATTTAATCCTTATCTTTTGGTTTCTACTGATGATGATTTTGAAAAGCCGGTAGCTGAAGGATATTCTATATCTGAAATAAAGGAAAACTATGATAGATGGTATCTTAAAAATTCATGGAAAAAACTAAGACGTGAAATTGAAGAAAGGGGTGTTAAGGGATATGATATTTTAAATTATTTTTCAAAAATTTTAGAAAAGTTTGAAATAGGTTCAAGTCTTTTTTCTTCAGAATGTATTTATGCTTATACAGGCATAAAGTCTGAAGGAAGAAAGTTTATGTTTACCATATTCGGTTCATATGATGATGCTAAAAAATCTTCGATTCAGTCTTTGAAAAATCTGCTAAAAAATGATTTGAAATATAAAATTTTTTATAAAGAAAGTGATCTTGAAAAGTTAAATAACAAAAATGATCAAGATAAATTGATGCAAGATTTATGGAATAAATTTGATTTTGAAGGGTATTTTTCCGATGAAAAAAAGTTGAAAGATAAATTTGAAATAAATAAATTTTTTGATCAGATTAAAAAGAATTTGAAAAACTATCAGCAAGAAGTGTTAAAGAAATATGATTAATTATATCGATTTTGGAATTTTTTTATAAACAGGGAGCTCAATTATGAAAACCGAGCCTTTTTGCTTAGGATTGTCTTTCACTTTGATATTTCCATTAAGCTTAATTGTTAATTCTTTAGCAATATATAAGCCAATGCCCAATCCTGATTTTTTGTTCTTTTTTGATCTGGTAAATCTATCAAAAATTTTATTTTTATGTCTGTTTGATATCCCAATTCCAGTGTCAGTAACAGAACATTTCATCGAGTTATCATTGATTTTCACATTCACTATTATTTCGCCTTTGTTTGTATATTTGTAAGCGTTTTCTAAAAATATACTTATTATTTGTTCAAATTGGACACCCGCAC
>WJLA01000044.1 GCA_014728765.1 Candidatus Peregrinibacteria bacterium | reverse complement strand
TTTCAATCAAAAAAAGCTCAATGGATAAATTGAGCTTTTTTGTTTTACAACTATATACAATATTCAGATTCTGCATTTATTTCGCAAATTATTCTTTTTAACTCATTTATTTCTTCATCTTTTTCAGGTTCAACAAATTCCGGATCAATGTAGTCTTCAGTCTCAGATTCGGTTTCTTGAGGCTGATCAGTTTCGTCAACATTAATGTTGGTATCAACTTCATTCCCTTCTGCATTTGGATCAACAATTTCTACAGTTCCAGAAACTTCCGGGCCGCTATCATTTTCCGTATCATCAGATATTTCGACGGTACCTTGCACAGAAGAACCATTATCATCAGTCATTTCTGTTTGAGTTTCAGTCGGTGTTTGTGCTTGGCATCCATAAAGCAGCAAAGCCATAATGGAAATTGCTAAAAAAGTTGTTGTGTTTTTCATATGTTTTTGTTTAAGGATTAACCTGATACTATAATACAATTTGGATAAGCACAAGCTATGATTAATTCTATATAACAAAAAGCCAACATTGGAATGTTGGCTTTTTAATGTGAATAACATTTTCTTTAGAGTCCCAATGATTTTCTGATTTCATCCGCCTTGTCTTCGTCTTCTCTTTTCTTTTCGGTTTGAACTACTTCTGTTTCCAGATCTATCCAATCTTGATAGTGTTGCTTGGCCAGTTTTTCCAATTGTGGAACATGTTTTTTGGATAATTGAGAAAACTTGAATTTTTCTTCTTCAAAGATTTTGATCAACTCGTCAATTTGCTCTTGTTTGAGCTTTGGAATCGATTCAATGATGCGCTTTTTTTCGTCTTTGCTTAATGAGATTGAGCCGGCAAGTAATCTGAGAAAATACTGTTCATCAAAATTCAAATTGTTTTCCGGAATTTGTACTTTTAATTCAGCCGGCAACAGTGTTCCAAGTTGAAAGTTTGCAGGAGTTTTGTCTTCTTCTTGAACAGAGTCAGCTTGTCCGGCAGAGCTTGAAGGATCTTGAGGAGGCATGCCTGCTTGCGGATTAGTTGAATTTGACGCGGGAGACTGCGTTGGTATCGATTGCGTATGATTGTTTTGATCAGTTGGTTTAGCCATTTGTGATGGTACTTGCTGTTGAGCCTGTTGCTGAGGTTGTGGATTTGCCGGTTGATTATTTATGTTTTGCGGTTGTTGAGGGTTTGCAGCTTGACCAGCATTAGGCTGTTGTTGACCTTGTTGTTGTGGATCCATCATGACGGTAGGTTATTTGTTATTAGACCTGATTGTCTTTATATATGCATATATGCTAAGTAGATTTACTCCCAAGAAAACTGTAGTTAAAATTGTATCGAAGAATAAGAAATTAGTAAAATTTTCAGTAATATTTAATTGCATTTTTTGAATATTGGCAAGGATTGCACCCGGCAAAAAGAAAAGTATCAGAAAGAAATAAAACCAAGCATATTTTCTCGGCTCTTTTGCCGCGTGGAAAAACAGAAGACTTCCCAGCAATGCAAAAGCTGCTGAAACTTCTAATAAATAAAGAGATTCATAATTATTCAGATCGAAAGGCAGCACGAAATAATTGCTGATAATATCCGGGCTGAAGCTGATTGCAAGGAAAGAAATCACAGCAAAAATCAAATAATAAATCCCATTGAAGATGAATGAAATTTTTGCCGGAACAAACCATAAAGACAGTTTTTCCTGTTCTTTGATTTTGGATTCAGGTTTTTTTCTGGTACTCTTGTCATTTTTTTGATCAGATTTGTTTTTTTGAGCCTCTTTTTTTGAAATGTTTTTCTGTAATTTTTTAATTTGATTCTCTTTAAGTGGTTTAGTTCTTGACAGTCCGACAGAAGTTTTTATTTTTGGTTTGTTGGTTGTTCTTTTGTTAGGAGTGTTTTTTTTGGTGGCCATCAGTACTTTTTATAAAAAATTAAGCTTGCTTTGATTAAACTGAGATGATTCTAACAAAAAGCGATTTTTAGTACTAGACTTTTTTTTAACAATATTATCAATATTATTTTTCCAATCTACTGCATCAATTGCAAAAAAATTGGTAAATGGCTTTGTAGTGAGTGTTTTTATAAAATAGAATACGTTAAAGATCAATGTTGCCCGATTTGCTATAAAAAAAATTTAGACGGAAAAAATTGTTGCGAAAAAGGATATCTTGATGGACTTTTGACATTGGTGAATTATGATCATGATAATCCATTGATAAAAGGTCTTCATTTAATTAAATACAGAGGTCTCATAGAAATTGCAGATCCACTTTCAAAAATTATTGAACAAAAAATTGATATTGATACGATATTTTGTCCTGTTCCCATTTCAAATCAAAAATTCAAGCAAAGAGGATTTAATCAAACTGAAATATTACTGAAAAATTATCAAACTGCTTCATTATTAAAGCGTACTAAGCAAATTTCCAATCAACAAGAATTGAGTTTTCTAAGAAGACGAGAAAATGTGAAAAACTGCTTTGAAATAACAACAGAAAGTATCCCCAGAGAAGTGGTTTTATTTGATGATATAGCAACAACCTTATCAACTTTAAATGAATGTGCTAAAGTCTTAAAGCAAAATGGGGCGAAAAAGGTTAAAGCGATAGCTCTTGCCAGACAGACTCTAAAGTCTTAGAATCGACCCTCGATAATCATTCTCAATGAAAGTAGGAATAGATGCATCAAGATATAAGTTTGCTACAGCAACAGGAGTTGAGTGGTACTCTTATCATATAATCAACCACTTAATGCCTCGCCTCGGCAGGGACCATAACAGTGAAATTACACTTTTTTTGAAGGAGGATACTGAGTTTGAAGAAGATTTTCCTTTTAATGTGAAGAAAAAAGTTATTCCATTCGGAAAATTCTGGACTCAACTAAGGCTTTCCTATGAAATGGTGGTCAACAGACAAGATGTTCTTTTTGTTCCAAGTCATGTTCAACCTTTGATTATTCCTAAAAAACTAATCATAACCATCCATGATTTGGCTTTCAAAGATCCGAAATTAAAAAATATTTACAGCTTCAAGGAAAGATTTTTGTTGAATTGGAGCACTAAACGCGCAGTAAAAAAAGCGAATAAAATTATTGTCCCGAGTCAAGCCACCAAAGATGATTTGATCAAATACTATAATTGCAAAAAAAAGAAAATTGTGGTTATTCCCCATGGAGCACCCGAATTGAAGGGAGAAAACAATCCAGTTTTGAAAAAATGGACTAAAAAAGAAAAAAACGAGATTTTAAAAAGAGTAGGTCTGAAGGATGGTGAGTTGTTTGTGCTTTATGTTGGCAGATTGGAAACAAAGAAAAACTTGGCAAGCTTGGTGGAAGCTTTTTCCAGATTCAGACAAGAATATCCGGACTGGAAATTGGTTTTGGCGGGCAAAAAAGGAATTGGTTTTGAGGATATTATTAGCAAAATTGCCAAATACAATTTGGAAAAAGAAGTGATTATGCCTGGTTATATTTCTGAAAAGGAAAAAAGTTTTCTTTTGGATAAATGTAGAATATTCGCTTTCCCGTCTTTATATGAAGGTTTTGGATTGCCGATTCTGGAAGCATTCGCTTATAGAAAGCCTGTTTTAACTTCTAAGATTACGGCAATGCCGGAAATAGCGGGAGAAGCTGCGTTTTTGGTTGATCCTGAAAATATTGCTGAGATTAGCGTGGGATTAAAGCGAATGGCTTTTGACGGAATGTTGGTTTCCAAGCTGATTGAAGCAGGTGATTTACAGTTGAATAAATTTGATTGGGAAAACTCAGCTGAACAAACTTTTAATACAATCTTTTATTAAAAAGTAATTTTTATCACAGACATTCCAATTAAGCTGTGATATATTTTTAGTGTACTTTGAAAATAAAAAAATATGAACAAAATTGGTGTAGTCGGGCTGGGTGTAATGGGTTCTAATCTTGCTAGAAATTTTGCCGGCAAAGGTTTTAAAACCGCAGTTTATAATAGAACTTATTCCAAAACCGAAGCCTTGATAGATGATTATGGATCTGAAACTCTACTGAGTTATCAAAAATTGAAGGATTTTGTAGCAAGCCTTGAAAGACCAAGAAGAATCATTATGTTGGTAAAAGCCGGTTCGGCGGTTGATTCAGTGATAGAAAGCTTGAAACCATATTTGGAAAAGGATGACATTATCATAGACGGTGGTAATTCATTATTTACAGACACAATGAGAAGATCCGCCGAGCTTCAAAAAGAAGGATTGCATTTTGTGGGTCTGGGAGTTTCAGGAGGAGAAGAAGGAGCTCTAAACGGTCCCAGTTTAATGCCCGGAGGAACGATTCATTCCTGGCAAAACCTGAAACCGGCCTTGGAGGCGATCGCCGCAAAGGATTTTGATGGTAAACCATGCACCACTCATATTGGAGAAAATGGTGCGGGACATTATGTTAAAATGGTGCATAATGGCATTGAATACGCAATTATGCAGTTAATGTCGGAAAGCTATGATTATTTAAGGAAGGTTTGTGCAACTTCCAATCAAAAAATTGCTGATATTTTCGAAAAATTTCAAACCGGAAAACTCAATTCATTTTTATTTGAAATTTCTTTACCCATACTTAGAAAAATCGATGATGAAACAGGTAAACCTTTACTGGATGTGATAACTGACACAGCAGAGCAAAAAGGAACAGGTACCTGGACATCGATTAGCGCTTTTGAACTCGGAGTTCCCGCAGAAACAATCAACAGTGCGGTTCTAGCGAGATATATTTCAAGAGATAGGGAGGCAAGAGGCAAATTGAGTGAAATTTATCAGAATAATCCTGTAAAATGTGAGTTTATTGATACTGAAATGGAAAATTCTCTATATTTGGCAATTATGCTGGCGTACATTCAAGGATTTGAATTGATCAGAAGCGCTGCGGAAGAATATGGTTGGAATATAAATTTTGCGGAAGTATCAAGGATTTGGCAAGGAGGCTGTATAATCAGAGCTGAAATGCTGAGGGAATTAAATAAAATATTTGAAAGAAACGGAAATATCTCCAATTTGTTGTTTGCTCCTGAAATTCAAGAAATCATGCACAAATATTATGCAGATCTTGAGAAGTTTTTGATAAAAACCATTGAAAACAGAGTACCGGTTCCTTGCTTCTCAGCTTCTAACAATTATTTTCTAAGTATTACTTCTAAAGAATTGCCGGCAAATTTTATTCAAGCTTTACGTGATTCATTCGGGGCTCATACTTATCGGCGAAAAGACAAAGAAGGAATATTTCACACTAATTGGTAAAATATGATTATAAAAGCAAAAAATAACTTTCAATTCATTTTATTCGGAGCTACGGGAGATTTAGCTTCTCTGAAACTTTTCCCGGCTATTTTTGATTTGTTCATACAGAAACGTCTTCCGGAAAATTTTCAAATAATCGGATATGGAAGAACAAAATTAAATAATGAAGAGTTTAGAAAGAAATTTAAGGAGAGTATTAAGAGAGATTATCAAAAACATGATCAAGAATTGGAAAAAATCATTGATAAGCATGTTTTTTATTTTGCGGGGCAATATGATGATCAAAATTCTTTCAGAGAATTAAAACAATTTTGTCAGGAGATAGCTCAAAACGATAAATATATTCAAATCGCTTATTTATCAGTTCCGCCAACAGTTTTCGGACCTATAATTAAAAATCTCGGTGAAAACTTCAGGAGTTCAAAACATGAATTGAGAATTGTGATTGAAAAACCCTTTGGTGTAAGTGAAGATTCTGCGCGAAAGCTTTTCAATGAATTATCAGATCAATTTGATGAAGAGCAAATATTTTTGCTTGATCATTTTCTTGGGAAAACACCTATTCAAACTATTCTGGATTTAAGGATTCAAAACAGTATCATCAATAACTTGATAAACGGCAGAATGATAGATAATGTCAAAATTTCCGCTTTGGAAAAACAAGGAGTGGAAGATAGGGTTGGATATTTTGATAATGTGGGAATTTTAAAAGATATGATTCAATCGCATCTTTTGCAAATTCTGGCTTTTATTACCATGGATTTGCCTGTGACACCGAATATTGAAAGCATACATAGAGAAAAACTAAATGTCCTTTCTGCAATGAAATTCACTAGTAAAAAGAATGATGTCGTATTCGGACAATACGAAAATTATCCGGTGAAAAATTCAAAAACCGATACTTTTTGTGCAGTAAAACTATATATAGACAGGCGAGATTGGTATGATGTTCCAATATATGTTGAAACCGGAAAAAAAATGCCTGAAAACAAAACAGAAATTGAAATTGTCTTTAAAAAAATGTCTTTTCAAGCTGATTCAGTTCCGTCTAACAAATTGATTTTCGAAGCCAAACCCGGAGAAACCGCTAAAATTAGACTGGTGCAAGAAAACAGTGAATGTCCGGATTATACTTGTCAGGATTTGGAAATTTTGGATTTGGAAAAATCAATTGCCTGTTCATCTGAAGGCTGTCTAGGTGATTATGCCTCTTTGATTCTGGATGTTATTAATTCTAGAAAAGTGTTTTTTTTGAACTATGCCGAAATTGAAGCAGCTTGGCGACTGACAGATCAAATCTTTGAATGCAGAAATACTCCCTCAAAATATCGCGAAGGGCAAAAGGGACCTGATTCCTATCAAGAATTTATCAAAAATGATTAAAAACTACAATTCCGAACAAAAATTTATTAAAGATGGCGTAGGATTAATATCCGAATATATAAAGCAGGATGTAGCTGAAAAAGGGAAAGCTTATGTAGGTTTAAGTGGAGGAAGTACTCCTATCCCCTTTTATAAAGAGCTTTCCAAGCTAGAAGAAGGTAATGTGGAATATTATGTTGTTGATGAGCGCAAAGTCCCATATGATCATGAAAATTCTAATTATAAAATGATTCAAGACACTTTGAGTCCTTCAAAATTATCTGATTTTAAGACCGATTTACCCGTTGAAAAGTCTCTCAGTGATTATGCGTCAAAATTACCTCAACAATTTGATTTGCTTATTCTGGGAATAGGAGAAGACGGACATTTTGCTTCCATTTTCCCCGGTACTGATCTCAGCACAAATCAGTCTGTGATTTATTCTGAAACAGAACGATTTGATGTTAAACAGAGATTGTCGATGAGTGCAAAAACTATCATGGCTGCAAGAAGATTGATAGTTTTGCTGAAAAATAAAGCTGCCGTAATTGAAGAATTAAAAAGCGGAAACAAACCGATTGCTCAATTTCCTTCAAAAATACTATTGAATCATCCTTGCCTTGAAATTTTATATTTAGAATAACTGTTTAGATATTTCTTTTTTGAGTTTTTCCAAACCTTCACCGGTGTAAGTAGAGACAAATACAGGCGAAAATCGATCGTATCTTTTCTTGATCATTTGATGATTGAAATCGAGAGGTAGCTTATCAATTTTGTTAAATACATAAATTGTCTTTTTATCATGGGCACCTATATCAACCAGTACATTGTTCACCACATTAATTTTTTCTTGAAATCGAGGATCGCTTAAGTCAATTACGTGTAATAGTAAATCGGCAAAAACCGTTTCTTGTAATGTCGAATTGAATGATTTGATAAGCGTTGTCGGTAGATCTTGAATAAAACCGATAGTGTCAGTCAATAAAACTTCTTTTTGAACTTCTTTAAGATATATTTTCCCGACTCTAGTGTCCAAAGTAGCAAAAAGCTCATTGGCACTATATGCTCCTTTTTTGGTTAAAGCGTTTAGAAGACTTGACTTTCCAACATTGGTATAACCGATAATGCCGATATTTTTAAGGTTCTTTCTTGCTCTGCCTGCTCGATGCAGTGCTCTACTTTGCTGACATTTTTCTAAGTCCTTTTCAATTTTTCTGGTATGTTCGGCAAGATGACGTTTCATTATTTCCAGATTTGTTTCTCCAATACCCCTTCCACCAATTCCTCCCGCCTGTCTTGAAAGTTCCATACCCATTCCATATATTCTGGGGCCCATATGCTTAAGGCTAGCCAATTCAATTTCCAATTTTGCCTCTTTGGTTTCAGCATGCTTTTGAAATATCTTCAAAATCAAATCAATTCTATCCCATACTTCAATTCCCTCCGGTCGCAAAATTTCGCTCAAATTGTAGGTTTGCATGGGCTTGAGCTCATTGTTGACAATTAAAATATTTGCGCCCAGTTTTTTTCCTTCTTCTTTCAATTCCTCCAATTTTCCTGTTCCGAGATAAGTTTTATATTGAGGCTTGAATTTTTTTTGAACAGTTTTCAAAAGAACCAATCCACCAAATGTTTTAATGAGACTTTCCGCTTCTTCAAGTCTGATTTCAGCCTCTTTTTTGGTTGTTTCAAGAGGAACACAATCTACCAATATTGCTTTTAATTTATTTGTTTTTTTCATAATTTAAAAATCATCGGCTGATGGCCGGTATGTTTTAAAAAAGTTTTAAGGCCTTCCATTGTTATACGAACTGTAGCATTGTTTTGATTGGGGTGAAAATTAATATTATCTTGATGATATAAATCCTGATCGACAATCAATTTAACTTGCTTGTCAGAATCATGAATTAATCCGAATACTCCAACTGAACCGGGTGTCAAATTTAAATATTTCTTTAATCTTTCACTACTGGCAAAACTGAGTTTGGTCTCATTCAAATACTCTCTTATTTTTTGTAAATCAGCTCTTTTATCCGCTTCAATAACAATCAAATAATGATTATTACCTTTGGCATTTCTGACGAAAAGATTTTTTGTTTTGCCTCCCTGAAGATTCCTTTCAAATTTTTTACCTTCTTCAACAGTGAAAATCGGTGGATGAAGATGTTCAAAAAAACTTATATTTAACTTATTTAAAATTTCGTATAATTTTTGTTTTTGCATTATGAGTTCCGCCTTTGATGATGATATGGTATACTATTGCCAATATAAACATATAAATGCATTAGGTCTAATCTTTTATGTTAAACTATCTACTTTTTATACTGGGTTTTATTTTCTTGATCAAAGGTGCGGACTATTTGGTGGAAGGAGCTGCCTCAATCGCCAAAAAATTTAAAATTTCCAATTTGATTATTGGCTTAACCGTAGTTTCACTTGGAACTTCAATGCCGGAATTGATAGTATCTACTTTTTCCGCTATGCAAGGCAGTTCTGACTTGGCAATGGGTAATATTGTCGGATCAAATATATCAAATATTTTCTTGATTTTGGGTGTATCAGCAATTATTTATCCACTGACTGTTAAAAATAATACTGTCTGGAGTGAATTGCCATTGAGTATTTTGGCTTCAATAGTGTTAATTATTTTGGCAAATGATATTTGGTTAGATGGAGCAAATGTAGCATTGATTTCCAGATCGGACGGATTAATCTTGTTAAGTTTGTTCAGTGTTTTTATGGCATATATCATACATCTTTCATTTAATGATAAGCCGATAGAAGTTGAAGAAATAAAAAAAATGCCCATTTGGAAAGCAATTTTAATGTTTGTTATCGGATCTATCGGTCTTGCGCTTGGTGGTCAGTGGATTGTAAATGGTGCCAGTGCAATTGCCGGAAATTTTGGTCTTTCCGAAGGTGTGATAGGTCTAACCATTGTTGCTATCGGTACATCTTTACCTGAGTTGGCTGCTTCCGCTGTAGCCGCTTATAAAAAACACAGTGATATTGCTATCGGTAATGTGGTAGGTTCAAATATTTTTAATATATGCTGGGTACTGGGTCTGACAGCTGTAATTCAACCTGTGGGTGTGATTGAAGGAAGAAATTTCGATCTTTTTATTATGTTAGCGGCAGCAATATTATTGTTTGTTTTTATGCATATTGGTAAAAAGCAAATTCTCCACAAATGGGAAGGGATATTTTTCTTGATTTTCTTTTTCATATATATATTTTCCAGATTGTTTTTATAAAGGTCGGATATTTAGACTTTTCTTTTGACTTTGCAAATATTTTGGAATAATTATTAAATAACTTAATTTAATTTATGAAAAATATTATTGCCGGTTTGGTTTTCATGATATTTATTTCTGCTGGTATTTTTGCCGGTTGCGAATTTCCAACCAATAGTAATCAAACAAAAACCGAATCCACTGATTCAGATCAAAAAGTTAATAGTGTAGTTGAAATTGTTGATTCGGAATCCGCTGAAGAATCGGAAACAGCCAATTCAATGAATGACTTGGACTTCTATGAAAAACCAATCACTCTGGGAGATAGCTTCTGGGACCTTTATGAACAAAGCATTTTAAAAAACTACAGAGTTTATATCGGTAGTGATGCCAATAATGAAGAAATACAATTGCCAGACGAGTTGATTGTTGGATACGAAGTGGGTGATATTTTGAAAGCTCCTTATGAAGGATGGAAGCTATTGATAGTAGAAGTTAGATGCGAGGGGCCTTGTTTTCAAATGGATTATTATAGATTTGCTTATAATCCTGAGACAAGAGAGCTTGTGTTTTTCCCTCATTATTCACAAATAGTACTTGAAACCGGACTTATTGATGAAATGTTGGAAACAAAAGATATTGCGGTTGAATTTTCAGATCTTGAAAGTAAAGATGAAATTCCTTTTCCTGACTCGGATGAAGTGGCTATTATGGTAAATAAAATTTATGATTTGTGGGTAGATTTTGATAGAAATGATCAAAATGTGGCTTTTGTTGATGAAACGGTCGGGGAAGTTTATCAAAATGATAGTACCGGTTACTTGGAAGTTTGGAACGATGATGGAACTATAAGTGCTTATAGCTTTTATTCAGGCATGTTTACCGGACCTACTGATTATATTGTCTGGGATGATGATAGACCGGATGAAAATATTCCGGATAATTATTCTCCAGTTCATAGAGGATGCGGTGCAATATTGGACAGCTATTATTTGGAGAAGGTTAAACCCGGCGAATTGGAAAAAATTGCAACCACTTCGGGAGGAATAGATTTGTATGTGGTTAGTGATCCTGAATATTTAGGGGAAGAACCTTATGAAGATCCGACTTTTGATACAACTGCCAATGGATCATTAAACAGATATTTTGCCTCTATCAAATTTCAGTATGAAGATATGACCTTTGAGGAATATGTTGATAATGATTACCTATTATTCTGGCAAGATCCGCTTGGAAGATATTCAGCGATAGTAAACAATGATGTAAAAATTTTGGCTGAATGTGGCAAACCGGTTATCTATCTTTATCCGGAAAATCCTATGAATTTGAAAGTTTCAGTTGATATCGATGAATTTACTGTAACTGTGCCTGAGCATGGAGAAAACGGCTGGAATGTAATAGCTTATCCGGATGGTTCACTTTTGAATTTAGCGGATAATGCGGTTTATCCTTATCTTTTCTGGGAAGGACATGATGAGGATAACGCCAAGATTGATTCAGGTTTTTCGATTGCTAAAGCAGATTTAGAAAATTTCTTAAACGAAAGTTTGTCAAAACTTGGACTTAATGAAATTGAAAAAGCGGATTTTATGGAATTCTGGCTGCCGATTATGTTGGATAATCCTGAACCATATGTTTTTGTGAGTTTTATTGGAACTGAAGAATTTAATAAAATTGCCCCACTCAACATTTCTCCTGAGCCTGATACCTTGATTAGAGTATTTATGTATTATCAACCACTCTTTGCTCCACTTGATTTGCCTGAACAATTTTTAAGCTCAAAACCCAGAATCGGATTTACCGTTATCGAATGGGGAGGAACCTCTAGCAAGCCATGGAATTAATTTCAAAAATATTTTTATTTAAAGCACTTGTCATTGTTTTGACAGGTGCTTTTCTGACAGCTTGTGGAAATGAAAAAGATGTTAGTTTTGAAGGAATGCTGGTACCTCATCATTTATTGGTGGAACAAAAAATTGGTCAATTATATGCAGGACTTGATAATGATTTTGATCAGATCTATTTAATTGGTCCAAATCATTTTGGGCATGGTTTTAACTTTATTCAAACCGATAATCAAGATTTTGCAGCCAATTCGAATGCAGAACCAAACAAAGAGGCAATTGCTAAAGATCATGGAATTACCAATCATTTTCCTTTCATTAAGAAATACCTTCGCAATTCTGAATTGATTTCAATAACATTAAAAAATGATACTCCTAAAGAAAGACTCGACAATTTAATTGATCAGATTAGAAATATGGCGCGAGGTGAAGTTTTGATTATTGCCAGCATTGATTTTACTCACTTGGAATTCGAATCAGCGGCATTAGAAAATGATAATAGAATAATTGAGTGGCTTTCGTATCATGATAGTGTTGATTACAAAGAAATTATGTCTATGGCTAAGACAATTAACCCGTCAAACAAAGAATCCATAGCAATAGACTCACCTGAGACAATTTACGTAATTGCCAATTTAATGAAAAACAAAGACTTTGTTTTTGTGGAAAGAACTTCAACAACCAGCCTGACTTCAATTGATGAACCTTCGATGTTTACAAGTCATATTTTTGGATATTTTAAATAAAGGTTTAATAAAAGGCCGCCCCGAATGGGGCGGCCTTTCATGATTTTTAATGTATTCTATTCAGCTATAAGCGGTTCAGGTATTCCATAATGCAATTTATAATTTGCTTCGGCCAAGTCTATCATTTCAATTGCTTCCAGTGTTTCCAAATCATTGACTTTAACGTTAGAAAAAGACACGGTATATAAATTTTCTCCTATATAGATAATTCTTTTAATTTGTTTCTCATAATCTTTAAGCCATCCGTCTTTTAAGAGATCTAACTGCTCCTCATCACTTAGATGAGTGATTCTACCTTTAAAATTAAAGCCTTCTTCCAAATCAAGTCCATAAACATATGCTCCCACAAAAGTTGGTTCAGCATATTGATTTGCAGGTTCAACACAGCTGTTCGGACCATCACAATCTGTTGAACAAATCTTAACGCCATCTTCATATACACAGCTTTCAGGAGAACATACCTTGGTACACTTTTCAGGACAAGTTGAATAAGTGAAATCTCTGCAGATTGGAAGGTCTTGGTATTCGTGAACTGTTATTGGAAATGCTATCAAGTCTTTTTCTTTGTCAAAAAGCAATGCCTTGTGATTATAAAGCAATTCGGAAGAGGTGCCTCTTTCACCTATGCTTTCAGTATACAATTCTTGGGGATTTTCCGGATCTGATACGTCAAACAGTCCCATTTTAAATCCATGAAATTGTGCCCAATCTTGACCTTCAATTTCTTCAGCATCTTTTCCAAAGCCGATTAAATGATTTTCGTCGTAAGGATGTAAATAATCACTGAAACCCGGGATTTTCAATTCTCCCAATACTTTTGGATCACTAGAATTGGACAGATCAAGAACAAATAATGGATCAACGGTTTTGAAGGTTACCATATATCCCCTATCTCCCATGAATCTAACTGAGTAAATTCTTTCATCCGGTGCCAACCCATCCACTGAACCCAATTCTTCAAGATTTTCATCGAGAATATAAACTCCGTTTGTTTGTTCTGTTGAAGAATTGCTAGTTGTAGCAACTCTAAAATTTCCTCTGTGTTCATCCATTGAAAATTGATTTAGAATAGTGCCGGGGACTTCTCCTTCAGCCACATATTCAATTTCATTTTCTCGTAATGCGAACTTATAAATCTTAGATTTTGTTTGATCTAAGTTTCTATATCCCCAATTCCAATCGGTTCTGGCAACATACAAGTTATTTGGAGAAGCATATGTTTGTTCAGCATTTCCGATCAATACTTCAGTATCAACCGGCTGAGTTTTATCGTTTAAAGGAATAGCAGCTGAAATTAGATAATTGTTAGAATTAGGTTTTGGTAAAATTCTAATGTCTCCGCATTCCGCAACAGCTTTTGCTCGTTCTTCGCTAGAATCAAACATTTTAGGTAAGGTTTCTTCAAATTCTTCACCAAGAGGTTCCAGATAATCGTAATGATAAAACGGATATAGATTTACTATAGTATACAAAGTATCGTCAATTTTTCTAGAATCTCGATAATTACCCTCAAACTCTACCGTTCTTTCAACCTTGGGCTTTTGTTTGTCTGTTACATCAACGATAAATACCTTGGTTTTAGAGCTAGGTCGATAAATTGATGTTTCCGATTGACTATCTGAATATGTATATGGTTGATATGAATTTCCGATCACAGTCAATTGATCTCCATCCAAATACATTTCCGACGGATTGAAACCATTTTCTTCACCAAGTTCAAAACTAATAATTTCACTTAATTGATTAGCGGGATAAGCCTCAATAATCCGAACGGAATTTCCTTTAATCAAATATATATATTTTCCATCGTTTTTAATTATATCAGCTTCGTCTACTCCTTCTTCTTGAATATTTGTTGTGGAAAAATCACCGGCAGCTCCTCCTCCACCTCCAGGTGCAGCTTCTTTACTAACTGAATCCGAAGTTGTAGCAGGTGCGAAATCAGCTTCTTCCAATTCAATGAAGCCATCACCACGATAGTGATTATTTTGTGAATTTGTAATAGCCAGTCTCTGTTCCAATTCTGAACAAGAGTTAACTGTGACAAGCCCTTCACCCGTTAACTCTTCAAAAGTTCTGGATGCTTTTTGATTTTGATTGGTTTCAAGTCTCCAGATGATTTCCGTCATTTCATCTCTGGTTATAAGCTCATCCAAATATTCTACTGAAAGCGGAATAGCCTTCTTATCTTGTAATGCCTTGATATAATTCCTAAACCAAATTTCAGGATCTTCTTGTTTTTCAGAAATTTGGTATGTATTTGCCAAAATTTTAGCAGCCTCGGAAAAATTTATTTCTTCGGCAGGTTTGAATTCTCCATCCGGATAACCACTGATAATATTTTCCGATTGAGCTTTGCAAATGTATTTTGCAAACCATTGTTCATTGACATCGGGAAAACAATTCGAACCGGTTATTTC
>WJLA01000043.1 GCA_014728765.1 Candidatus Peregrinibacteria bacterium | reverse complement strand
CAAAAAAAGAATTAGCTGAAATTTTCGGAGCAAATGTGTCTAGCCTTTCTAGTCAAATCTGTGAAGTTGGGCTAGTGCCCGGACTAGTTTGGAGCAAAGAAGCAATCAATCAAAGCATTAATCAAAATATTGAAAAATTGACTCGTTGGTCAAATAATGCTTCACCTAGAGATGCCTTTACAATCAACAATTTAAACGATGATGTAACTTATCTTGTTGGTAGCGGAGGAAACGCAGTCAGCACAATGACTTTGGATATTGCTACACTTTCTCCAAATATGGGTGCTAAGACAATCATAATTGAAAATGCAGATTTATATATCAAGCAAAGTTTCAATTATAATCAAAATGATAATCTTGGTTCTCAAGAAGAGATCTCATCACTTGGAGTAATTATCAAAGATGGTAATTTGATTATTGACCCAAGTGTCGAAGAAATTGCAGGCGCATATTTTGTCTCAAGAAGTTCAGAAAATGATTTACAATTCGGTAATGTAATTTCAGGTACACCAAGTGGTCCAGAAGACAGCGAAAAGCAGTTAACCGTATATGGTTCTATCTTAGGAAATATCGGACCGGTTCTTGAAAAGAGAACATTTGCCGGTGATGTACAAAAAGATGAAGGAGCCATCACTATCAGATATGATCAAAGAATCATTCAAAACACTCCTCCCGGTTTCTCGGAGTTATTTGGAAACTTTGAACAATCTCAAATAGCCAGATAAAACGATATTAAGCCCTCCCACCCCGCGGAGGGCTTTTCTTTTAATTTTTTTTATTACGAATGACATGCCAAAACCATTAAGGCTTCTATTTCTTGCTCCAAAGCGGAATAATCACCGGCAATCACACGAATACGCCCACTTTTCAATCCATGATCAATAGATGCTAATCCGGCATAAATCCGTCTAATTTCAGCAAAGTCAAATCTCGAGATTTGGGGAATCATTTTTTTGATCACAAATGGGTGTTCCTTTAACCGACGAGCTATCTCTGACTCTCTCATCCCTTCAGCCGATAATTCTTTGACTTGAGCCATTATTCGGAAATGACGAACCATCATAAAAAGCACGCCAATAGGCTCTTGACCGCTATCCATTAAGATTTTAAATACACGTAAAGCTTCCACTATTTTTTGTTCTCCCAACAAATCTGTCAAACGGAATACTGTTGAAGTCAAATTGGGCGAAACCATTTTTTCTATCATCTCTATTGTTACATCAGAACCATTTGCATAAAGTTTTAATTTTTCAATTTCATTATTAGCATTCCAAAGATTAGAACCAACATATTCCGACAACACCTTAACCTGGGGAGCACCGGGTCTACTCCCCAAACGACCGGCTATCCATTTTTCCAATTCAAATCCGCCCAAAAGCTTAAATTCTTCTAGAATGCCGTTTTTCTTCAGCCTTTTAAACAATAACGTTCTTCCATCCGGCTTTCCGTGCTCAAAAAACACCACAATGTTTTCTTCACTTACTTTTTCCAAAAGTTCAGCAACTCTTTTTTGATCAGCTTCATTTCCCTCTTTCAAAAAGTCCATTACAACAATCAATTTTTTTTCTGACAAAAAAGGAAAAGTAGTAGCAGCATTTTCAAAATCAGACGCTGACATTTCAGCACCGTGAAAAAGCTGATAATTAAGATCTTGATATTTTTCTATAAATTTTTCACGCCATTTAGAAAGCTTTTCATAAGCCCTAAAACTGTCTTCACCACAAAACAAGTAGATATTATTCATAAAAAAATATTAAATGCTTACCCCTTCTTCTTCAAGTATCTTTCGCTTGACTTCCATTCCCCTATTATATCCGCCAATTCCATTGGAGGAAACCACTCTATGACAAGGTATTGAAGGATCAAAATTTTGTGACATCAAACGACCAACAGCCCTTGCAGCTCCCGGATAACCGGCTCGAAAAGCAACTTCACCATAAGTCATGACAGAACCCTTTGGAATCCTGGAAACTATCTGCAAAACTCTTTCTCTAAACATTTGGTCTTTTTTCATGCCAATCTGTTTCCATTTGATAACGATGACCAAAATTAAAAATTTCCGATTCACTGAATTGTGGTCCAATAATCTGCAAGCCAATCGGCAATCCTGCCGAACTAAATCCGCAAGGTATTGAAACACCAGCTAAACCTGCAACTGAAGCTGGAATAGTATAAGAATCTTGCAAATACATACTTAGAGGATCAGAAGTATTCGCTCCTATCTTGAAAGCCGGAGTTGGAGCAACAGGTGTCATCAACACATCAACATCTTGAAAAACTTTAGCAAAGTCTTCAATAATCAAAGTTCTGACTTTTTGAGCTTTTTTATAATAAGCATCAAAATATCCGGCCGACAAAACATATGTACCGGTTAAAATTCGACGTTTAACTTCATCTCCAAAACCTTGATTTCTAGTTTTATAATATTGATCTAAAATATCTTCAACTTCTCCATCCGGTTTGATTCCAAATCTTATTCCATCCATTCTGGAAAGATTCGCTGAAAGCTCAGCGGGCATAATAATATAATAAATTGCTACAGCATATTTGGTATAAGGCAAACTAACTTCTTTAATCTTGCACCCTAAAGATTCGTAGACTTTTAATGCTTCACGAATTTTTGCTTCCACTTCGCTGTCCAGTCCTTCTGAAAAATATTCCGAGGGAACTCCAATTGTTTTTCCGGCCAAATCATTTTCCAATGAACTTAAATAATCCGGCACGACCACATCTGGAGTTGTAGAATCCTTTTCATCATTTCCGGCCATTGCTCCGATCACTATTGCCGCATCTTCAACAGTCCTTGCAAAAGCTCCTATCGTATCAAGAGAAGAAGCCATGGCGGTCACTCCGGATCTGGAAACTCTTCCATAAGTAACTTTTACTCCTGTCACTCCACAAAAAGAAGCAGGCTGTCTGATTGAACCACCCGTATCTGATCCAAGAGCATAATATCCAAGCCCTGCTGCCACCGCTGCAGCTGATCCACCGGAAGAACCTCCGGCAACACATTCATAATTCCATGGATTTTTCGTTACTCCATACGCTGAATATTCAGTTGATCCTCCGCAAGCAAATTCATCGGTATTGGTCTTTCCAAGCATAATCATGCCTTGATTCTTTAATCTCAACACAGAAGTTGCGTCATAAGGAGGAATAAAATTATCCAAAATCTTCGAGGCGCTGGTAGAACGAACCCCTTTCGTGTTAAAAATATCTTTTACGCCAGCTGGAATACCATCCAACAATCCAATCAATTCTCCTTTAGAAGCTCTCACATCAGCCCTTGAAGCTGCTTCCATCGCTTGTTCTTCTGTAACGGTCAAATAAGAATTCACATCAGGATTAATTCGCTTAATTCTCTCAAGCAAAGACTTAGTTAATTCAGAAGGCTTAAACTCACCTGATCTAATTCCTTCGGCGGCTTTTTTTAAAGTTAATTGATCTAATTGTGACATTTATTCTTTGATTATTGCTTTAACTACGATTGAATGATTTAGCTTGGATAAGACTGAACAATCCAACAAATCATCCGGAGAAGAGTATTGTTTTACTTCATCACTTCTCATTACTGATTTTAGACCAGTAACCTGAGTTGTCATTTTGACATTTGATGTATCAACTTCCTCTAAAATCTTCATATAATCCAAAATGCCATTCATTTGTTTGGCATATTTTTCAGCCTGTTCATCATCAATACCAATTCTGGCCAAATGAGCGATGTGCTTTATCTTATCTTTATTAATTTCAGACATGTTGTTTTTTTATAACATCACCAGTTTACTTAAAATTGACTCAAACTCAAGCAAAGATTGTCATTTGCCTGACTAGATTTATAGATGTATAATTTCCGTAAAATAAAAGTAATAGTGGAAACTCAAACTCAAGCGCAAGCTCAACAACAAACTAAAAAAATTAATCCTGACATTTTAAAGCCTCTTCGACAGATGTCATTGATTTTTTTTATGATCATCGGCTTTACCCATATCATAACGGGATTAATGGTCAGTAATGATATGCTGACTGAAATAGCCAACTTAATCAATAAGGTTTTAGATATACCTTTTGCAATGATTGGTATTGTATTTGCATTATCTCACATCAGAATTCCTGAAAATAGCAACAAAAAAAATGTCATTTTTTCAATTATGGGAGTAATTTCACTTTCAGTTCTGGGTTTAATGCTGTATATAAATCTCTTCTTACCAGATAAAGTCATTTAAATGTTTTTTGGGAATAAAAAAAATAATAAGGGAAAAACGGTTATGGCCTTCGGCACTTTTGACATACTTCATGCGGGCCATGAAAACTTTTTCAAGCAAGCCGGAGAACTCGGAAATCAAATACTGGTAATTGTTTCCCGAGATGAAACTGTCAAAAGCGTAAAAAGTGAATCGGCACAAAATTCCGAAAAAATAAGACTTAAAAATCTGCGCAAAACCGGCTGGGCGGACAAGGTGATTTTAGGAAATCATGGTGACAAACACAAAGTAATCACTAAATATAAACCGGATATAATAGCACTGGGCTATGATCAATTTGTTTTTACCCAAACAATTGAAAAAACTCTGATAGATGCTAATATTAACGCAAAGGTTATAAGACTGATGCCTTTTGAACCACAGGTTTTCAAATCTTCTCTGATTAAAACAAAACAAAGAATAAATGAAGCGGAAATCAAAGAATCACAAAATCAATATCAACAAATATCAAACTAACTTTCTACTTGAATTATCCAGAGGAATTAAACTTGGTATTATCAACCTTTGGAGAAACAAACTTTTAAGCATTGCCACTATTTTGGTAATAGCCGTGATGATTTGTATTTTCAACAGCATTTTGGCAGTTAACCAAATTACTCAAAACGCTTTACAAACCATTAATCAGAAAGTTGATATCGTCTTCTATTTAAATGATAATATCAGTTTTTCAGAGGCCAATGCCATGCGAGAAAAACTGGAAAATTTGGAAGGAATTAAAACTGTCGAATATATTTCCAAAGAAGAAGCCCTTCAACTAGTTTCAGAGACTTATCCGGAAACAGCCGACTTCTTGATCAAGTTTAACTTGGAAAATCCACTGCCTCCCAGCATCTCAATCATTACTAAATCTGCAGATGACTATGATCAAGTAATTTCTTATATCAACAAAAGTCGCTTCTCTGAATATATTGATTACAGTCAACAAGACTTGGGAGGTCAAAATCAGCAAATGGTTATTTCAAAAACTGCTGAAAATCTTGTCGGAATCAGTAATTTTGTTAAACAATTAATTTTTTGGACAATTTTTATTTTCTTGATTGGTGGTGCTTTGATTATTATCAACGCCATACAATTAACCATTTACACAAGAAAAAATGAAATTTTTGTCATGAGATTGGTAGGCGCAACCCCAAACTTTATCAGATTGCCATTTTTAACTGAAGGCATTGCTTATGCCGTCTTATCGGTATTATTAAGCTACTTAATGATTTATATAGTAAGCTTTTTGATTGGAATAGAAAATTTATTGTTTAATGAAGTTTTAAACTCAATAAATCTTCCCAATATTATTTTATTGCAAATAATTTTAACTATAGCTTTAAGTGTTTTAGCCAGCGGAAGTACTGTTCAGAAATATTTAAATAAAAAATTAGTTTTCAATTAAAGTGAGATATAGAAATATCAAAGGAATGATACTAAGAAAACAAAATCGTAATGAAAGCGATTACTATTTAACGATTTTCAGCCCTGAAATGGGGCTTTTTAACGCAATCAGCAAAAGTTCGCGCAAAATCACAAGTCAAAAAGGCAGTCATTTGGACACTTTAAACATTCTAAATTTACAAATTTATCAATTAAACACTACAAATATTGTTACACAGTGTGAATGCTTGAACAGTTTTTTTGCTCTAAAAGAAAACTTTACCAAAACTATTTATGCACAAACCGCAATCGAAATATTTCAAAAATCAATAGCCGGAAACGAAGATTCTGAAAAACTTTTTGAATTACTTGAAAATACATTAAAAAAATTTCAAAACTTTGAGAACGCTGAACTAATATTAGAAGAGTTTAAAATAAAATTACTATTATTGATCGGCATACTTCCAGAAATCAAGTATTGTTTTTACACCGGAAAAAAATGGCAAGAAAGCGATCAAATCTATATAGACAATCAAGGACATTTAAGCTCAGAAGAAAGCATCACTTTAACTGAGGGACAACTGGAAAAAATACCCTTCAAAATAATTAAACTTATCAATTTTATTATTGAAGGCAATCAAATCAGTCCCAAATTAATCATTGATAAAGAAGAAATAATCACATTAAAAAAAATAACCAATATTTTTCTAAGAAATTATCTTTTTCTTGAAATCAAAAGTGAACAATTATATTTATAATCTTGAAACTTTTAATACTCCCGAAACCCTACTCAATCCATCAACAACAGCCTGCAACTCCTTTTCATCATAAATATCTATGACCAATCTCCTATAAACCGCTGAAACTTCTCTCTTAATTTGAGCAAAATCAACTATAGTAACTTTATTTTGATCTAAAATTTCGACTACATCTTTGATATATGCCGGCCTCTCATTTATTTCCAACAAAAGTCCCACTTGGTATTTTGTAATCTCGGTTTTTTGATCATTATACACAATTTCAACATCCAGGAATCTGTTTCGATCAACATTTTTAATCAGTTTACATTTCCTTTTGTGTATGCTTACCATGTTGGATTTTGTAACAAAGGCCACAATATCATCCGATATTTTTGGCTTACAACAACTTGATAATTTATAAGGTATATTTTTTTCTCCTCCAATTTCAACAGAAACTTCCTCAGATTTTTTATTTTCTTTACGCTTAGGCAAAATTTTCCGCTCAATATTTCTATGAACTCTCTCTTTGGACAATTTTAATGTTT
>WJLA01000042.1 GCA_014728765.1 Candidatus Peregrinibacteria bacterium | reverse complement strand
GCTCTACATCAAGTTCGTGATATTATACCTAATGTTTCGACTCAAATTTTAAAAATTTATTGTGGCTCCGCCAAAATTATAATAAATTTTTAAAACTTCACATAAACTTAAACGTTATATGAGGTGAATGATGCAAAATTTTTATCATTCATTTTGTTAGTGGTCAAACCATTAAAGGGCAAATTTATTTCGTCGCAACTATAAGGGCAGTATTGAGATATTCATATCGCACTTCTACATTTGAAAAGCCAACTACTTTGAGCCAGGCGGTTTGATCCTCAAGCGGGGCAAGCAGATTAAGAAATTTATGATGATGAGCCCATTCTTCCAGTGATTTTTCGTCGCGAGCGTTTTCAACGAGGTGATGATAATGTCGAGAATCATTAACAGCGGCTTTATGTTTGTCTTTGTAGGTTACAAGGTCTCCAAAGATGAACACGCCTCCAGTTTTCAATGAATCAAAGATTTTACTGAACAATAATTTTTTACCCTCGTCTTTTTGATGATGAATACCGATAACAGAAACGACCATGTCAAAGTCAGTATCAAAGTTCATTTCAGAATAATCGCCCAGAAGATACTCAACGTTGAATTTTGCAAGTCGTTTCTTTGCACCACTCATCATTTGTTCAGAAAAATCTACAGCTGTTAATGATGCGGTCGGAATAAGTTCGAGAATTTTTTCAGAAGTAAGTCCTGTTCCTATCCCCAACTCTAAAATCTTCATCACCTCGTGATGTTTTTCATATTCTCGAAAAGTGTTGATAATTTCTTTGTGTAGTTTGTCATGGCCAGGAATAGAGCGACGAATATCATCATCATAAATTTTGTCTGCGTATTTGTCGTAATTCAAATCGCCTGCGTTAACATTTGTTGTTTTAGCCATAGTGTTCACTTTTTCATAGGTATGAATATCTCTTCGTGTGTTACTGCTTTGTATTTTAGTTTGGGACCATTTTTTGCAATGTCCGTTAAAGCGCTGAGCAGCAAATCAATATCTTTCTTTGTATTGTGTATAGCGAAACTTGCCCGCACAATTCCATAAGAAGCAAGACGATCACCATTTGCAATTTTCTTTTCTATCTTTTTTTGCTCGGTGTCTGAAATCTTATGCCAACGGCGGACAAGACGATGATTGCAAATGGTGCCGGCACGAGTTTCTATGCCATATTCATGTTCAAGAATGGACGCAAGCTGGGCGTGATGAATGCCTGCTATATTAAACGGGAAAGTACCGATGCGATTTTCACTAAGATATTTTTCAGCCGGCACATACATTGCAATGTTTGGGACTTTTGGTAGGCGCTCAGCCATATACTTGACCAGCTCTAGCTCGTGTTTTTCTATCTCTTTCCAGCTTGCGTCCATAAGGACTTTGCAGCTGGCAGCTAGAGAAATAATTCCAGTGACATTCCACGTGCCTGTTTGGTGACGCTCTTTCGGTGGTGCCCAGAGGATGTCTTTTTCGCTGATCATATCTATTGAGCCACCTCCTGGATCTGCAGGAATATTATCGAGCAGAGATTTTGGCAAGGCGAGAACGCCAATTCCAAAAGGTGCATAGACTTTGTGAGCAGAAAAAGCAAGAGCGTCAACGCCGTCTTGCTTCATATCCATTTTTCTGTGAGGGGCAAGTTGAGCGGCGTCAATAAACAAGAGTGCTTTGTGTTTGTGTGCAATCTTAGAAAGTTTTTGAATATCAGGAATGTAGCCTGTCTGGTTTGATGCACCAGTCATGGTGATAAGCTTTAGATTCTTGCCATGCTTTGTGGCTTTCTTTTCCAAATCATCGAAGTCAATTGAACCGTCTTCGAATGCGTGCACTTCGACTATTTGTGCCTCAGTATTATAATGCCAAGCAAGATTGTTTGATGTATGCTCGATTGACGAAGTGATAACAACATCAGACTTCTTTAAACGCAACATTCTTGCAAAGAGATTGATAGCCGCACTTGTGTTTTGTGTAAAAAGTAAAGCATGGCTATCTGGTAAATTCAAAAACTTTCGAATGCTGCTCAGTGCGTCTTGGACTTTTAAGAAAGTAATGTTTGCATGAGGGCCTGCACCTCTGTGCAAAGCTCCGTATGTTTGCAAAAAATTGCTTAACTCTTTGAGTGTTTTTTCAAACGGCGGAGTGGTTGCGGCATTGTTCAGCAGTACCACACGAGTTTTTTTCCCCGTGATTAAAGTAATACTGTCATTTGTGCCGATAACTTTTGGTAGTGTCATAAGAAATAAATTTACCTTCAAGTATGTATATAATGGTTTGACCTTTAGGTCAAGTGCGTAAAAATTTTGTATCATATTTCATATAACGTTTCGGTATATGGGAAGTTTTGGAAAACTTCCTTTAAAATTATATCAGTGTTTCCAAAATTTGGGAGAGATGATTTTTGCAGTCCTTTAAATTCTAATTGAGCAAAAATCATCGAACCCCATATGCCGTGTTATGTGATGTATGATTTACACGGTTGGTTTCTCATAAACTACAATATGTTTATGCTTTGTTTTGGAAGACATGGGAATTCCAGCTAATTCACCTTGCTCTTGAATATCAGTTTTATTTAGATTGCTTCGTCTTAAAAAAAAGACCTCAATATCATATTTGTTGTCGATGAATTTTTTATTTCTGTATGCCAAATTCATTGCATCTTTTGGAAAAGGTTTTCCATCAGGTTCTCTATCAAGCCAATCGGGAATTATATAGTCGTCTTCTACAAAAATTATAAAATCAAAATCAGAGAATAAGCTTCCTCTAAATCCTGGTGGATCGTATTCACCAAAGGTATATTTTACCGACGAGCCAATCATTATGATTTTGATTATTTTCTCATCAGGTAACAATTTTGATTTTACCTTTTTGACAGCCTTCTCTCTCAAGGCATCAATAATTTTTGTATCTTTGAAAACCTTTTTTGGAGGTCTTTTTTTTAAGTGTTCTTCCATAATATTTAGTTAAAGGTAGTGTAAATCATATTTCACATAACGTTTGCGTGTATGCGATGTTTGCTGGCTGTATAATATCGCGAAGCGGTACAGCCAGCAAATATGGGTGAATGAACGTAACGAAGTGAAGCGAATGAACCGCATACACGCTGT
>WJLA01000041.1 GCA_014728765.1 Candidatus Peregrinibacteria bacterium | reverse complement strand
GTTAATTCTAGCTAATTCCTCTTTTACCAAAACAAATATTTCGTGATATCTGGCTTCAATTATTTCAGCCATATGTTTTTTAGCAACTTTTTGTGTATCAATTTTACTTACCAGAGATAAATCAATAATCTCTCTTTCATTCACGTCTTGAGGCGTGCAAGTTCCATACTCGATTTTAATTTTCTCCGCCGTATCAATTGAAGTTCTAAGTCCGATAGCTATATCATTGGTCACGTTTTCTCCGCCTACAGGAATCACAGCTGTGTGCAGAGTCGTTCCTTCTTCAAAAACAGATACCGATGTGCCTCCACATCCAATATCAATAACGACAACTCCGAGTTCTTTCTGTCTTTTTGAAAGTACAGCTTCCGCTGAAGCCAAGCAGGATGGAATAATATCATCGATATCAACACCGGCTTGTAACACACATTTTTCAACATTTTTGATTGTGGGAACCAATCCAGTGATGATGTGCGCTTCAACTTCAAGTCTAATTCCAGTCATTCCAACCGGATATTTGATGCCTTTTTGATCATCAACAGTGAACGATTTTGGTATTATTCTAAGAATTCTTCTGTTTGAGGGGATAGAAACCGCTTGAGCCGCTTCCAACACTCTGTCCACATCATCTTCAGTAATTTCATTTCCACTTGATACAGCAATTACGCCTTTTGAATTGATCGATTCAATATCATTTCCACCCACACCCAAGAAAACATGATTGATTGGCTCTCCCGCCATTCTTTCCGCGTCTTCAAGGGAAGATGATATACTATTAATTGTCTCTTCAACATCAATAATAGCACCCTTTCGAAGCCCAGTTGACGGAGCTAAACCTACTCCGATGATGTTGGGAACCTGAGAACCTTCTTCAAGAGTTCCCACTACAGTTCTGATCTTTGAACTTCCGATGTCCAGACTTGCAATTACTCTGACTTTGGCCATTTAATTAGAATATTACATTGTATTGTTTGACTTTTTTGATATTTCAGAGCTTTTCTCGATATATTATCTAAAATATCAGGCCTTAAGATTTTACGTTTTTTTGTAAATTTGAGTTTAGTCAAACGCATTACTCGGCGGCAATATATAGGAAAAATCAAGTTTTAGCAAATTGAAAAAAGCAACAAATAAAAATACTGCTCTGCTTGGTTCCCGTGTTTATTTTTTTATGATAGATTTAAAAAAATTAAAATTAAATATGAAAAAGCTTTCAAAAATCTGGATGGACGGAAAAATGGTCGACTGGGACAAGGCACAAGTTCATGTGCTGTCACATTCTTTACACTATGGAAGCGGTGTTTTTGAGGGAATCCGTTTTTATATGACAGACAAGGGACCGGCAATTTTTCGGCTTCGCGAGCATATTGATAGGCTATTTTATTCAGCGAAAGCCATGCATATGAAATTGCCATATAAAAAATCTCAAATCATTGAAGCCTGTAAAGAAATTGTGAGAGTAAACGGCTTAAAAGAAGGGTACATCAGACCTTTGGCGTTTTATGGTTTGGGAATGGGGATAGATCCAAGGCCCATTAAGATTAATGTTGCGGTTGCAGCTTGGGAATGGCCCGCATATTTAGGGGATAAGCCTGTAAAAGTAAAAACAGCAAAATTCATTAGAATTCATCCTGATTCAACAATTGCCGATGCAAAGATTTCCGGTCATTATGTTAATTCAATTGTGGCAAAACTGAGCGTAAAAAACTGTGATGAAGCGTTATTGCTTGATTATAAAGGAAATATTGCGGAGGGACCTGGAGCTAATTTTTTCATTGTGCGTGGGCGTCGGCTGATTACTCCGAAGCTTGGTACAATTTTAGCCGGAATAACTCGACAAACCATTATAACAATTGCTGAAGATTTGGGATATCAAGTTGTGGAAAAAGAACTCAAGTTAAAAGATCTGGAAGATGCTGAAGAGGCGTTCTTTTGCGGCACTGCGGCTGAGGTTAGTCAAGTTAAGTCAGTGGATCGAATCAAATTTAAAAAAGGAGCTTTGGCAAAACAAATAAAAAGGCAATATTTGGCAGCTGTACATGGAGAAATAAAAAAATATCGAAGATGGTTAAGCTATTGCTAGTTTAAATTTAAAAAAGTGAACTTTGAGTCTCTGCTTGTATTTTTTGATCTACATATTTTAAATACTTTTGCATATGACCGGTAAGACTTTTAAATTCCAAATCCTCCATTAATTGATGAGCTTTTTCCGATGGATGTCTTAGAAAACAGCATTTTTCCAAATCCAGTTTAATTGGCATATCCCTCAATATTGTTGCCATTTTTTGGCTAAGATAAGCCATTTCCTTTTCAGTTTCCAGCTTCTTTTTTTGACTGACTGTCAATTGATCCAAGTTTTCATATATTTTTTTCAGATTGTCATATTTTTGAAGGAGTTCTATGGCCTGTTTTTCGCCAATACCTTTAACTCCCGGAATATTGTCCGATGAGTCACCTCGCAGAGCTTTGTAGTCAATGACCTGATCGGGTCTGATGCCCATTTTCTGAATAACACCTTGTGCATCATATTTCGTTGATTGGCTCATTCCTTTTTGAGGAGTTATGACAAATGTTTGATCAGAAACCAATTGAAAAGTGTCTTTGTCACCGGTCAAAATCAGTGTTTGCAGCTGTGAATCAGCTTCTGCTTGTTTGGATAGAGTTCCTATTATATCGTCAGCTTCAAATCCCGGAGCTTGAAAAACCGGAATATCCATAGCATGCAAAATATCAAAAAGTCGAGGCATTTGTGGATATAATTCTTCCGGTGGAGCTGCACGATTAGCTTTATATTCTGAGAATTCTTTATGACGGAAGGTTTCGTCTTTGTGATCGAATGTGGTGGCAAGATAATCTGGTTGCTCATTTTGAATTACATCAAAAAGCATTTTCAGAAAGCCATAAATTGCATTGGTATACTCTCCTTTTGAATTTTGAAATAATGGCAAGGCATGGAATGCTCTATGAAAGATTGCATTACCGTCAATTAATAGTAATTTTTTCATGCTTAAAGTCTAGAAAATATTTATTAAATCTGATATAATTTACAGATTCAGTATAAATAAATATAACAAAATGGCGACCAAAACCAAAACCAAGAAACACACAAATTCTAAAAAGAAAAACATTAAGGATAATAAAAAAACAAAACCTGCGAAGAAAAAAATTGAGATAAAAAAATATGAAGTAAAATCAGGTAAATCTGAAGAATTCGGATCAAAATATCTTTCGCTGCTTTTGGATGGAAAAAAAGCCGCCAAGCAAGAAGTCGGATGTGACACAAAAAAACCATTGGTATTGGTGTTTGCAACAAATTTAAATGGAGAAAAAGACCTCTTGGATAGAGAAATATTATTTGCTTTGCTTGAAGGTCTTAGAATTCTTGATATGAAAGCTGTGGTTATCAGCACTCAGCAAATGGGGGATATCAATAATCTTTCCGAATTACCCACTTTTTCAAATAATCATATTATTTGGTATAATCCGAAAACTGACAATAGCGGAAGAGGCAGAGAAGAGAAGGAAATAGACAGATTGCTATTAGCAGCAGATATGGCGGTTATTTTTGATCAACATCTCGAATTAATTCATCTTTTAATGAATTATGGAGTAGTGATCGTTGGTGGGCACAAATCTCCACTTCTTGAAGAATACAAGCCGAATGAGGAAACAGGCAACTCCTTTTTATATAAGAAAAAGTCACATTGGGAAATCTTTGCAACAGTGGTAAGAGCTCTTGAAACTTTCAGATTTCCATATGATTGGAAGAATATAATTAAGAAGATTTATAAATAAGCAAATGCCCCAACTTGATAATGTCGGGGCTTTATAGCTATGGCGTGTATTCCTTAGGTTAAGAAACGGACGCACTTTCAGCTCAATCAGAAAGATGACGAGGCTGTGTCGATGTTATGATACTTTGATCATCATTTTTTAGCTCCATTGGCTCGAAAAAGCCAGGTTCAACAACGGCCAAAAAACTAATTCCAGCCGGTGCTTCGTTGTTAAAAAATTCTGGCGGATCAGCCGCACCGACCAAATGCCAAATAACGTCCTTTTTGGAAGTCACAAGTGTAGTGGCAAGAGTAAGTTCATGTAATTCAGCCCTTCTCTTCCAAAAGTCATTAAGTTCAAAGTCATGAGCAAGATGGCAGCCGATTTGTTTTACTCGGCTGTTAAGTTCCTGGGCAGAAATGGAATGATCAAGCGTAAACTGCAGAATATAGCTCTTGATGACAGGAGCAAAAGTATTCTCATCAAGCTCACCCTTAATGGCTGCAATCATGTCATTTGCGTTAACAACATCATCCATGGGAATCAGCTCAGCTTGCGAAGCTTTTAGAAGGGTAATTTTTTTTATATAATCCGGTACGAGTAAGCTTACAACTTGATTCCAGTTTTCTACTCCTCCGCTGTGAAGAACAGTCATAGACCTTTCAATTTCCTCTTTCTTAAGTACCAATTTTGGCATGATCCACCTCTTATTGTCAAATTTCATATTTGTTTACTTACTCATTTTTTATAACAAAACAAAATTAACAAATCAATAGGTTTGAATATGGTTGTGTGGAAACAAATTAAGTGTAGCCAAAGGACAAAAAAACCGCCCTTTTGAAAGTGGGCGGTTTTTGGTGTTTTTTTGCGTTGATGGTTCTGTTTAGTCCAGTGAAGAGATTCCTCCGCCGGATCCTCCTCCTTGGCCTTGGAAGCTGGAGGTTAAATCTTGAATGTTAGATATTACTTCGTTGAAGTTGATATAGCGGATAATATCAAGTCCGATTAATCGTCCAACAGTACCGACTATTACAACAGCTAGGATAGTTATAATCAAACCGATGATTGCATAGCGAATGGTTCCTACCGCTCCTTTAATTTTTTCTTCATTTCCACCGGAAAGAATAAACGAGAATCCTCCGACAAAGATGAATACTACAGAAAGTAATCCGGCAGCGATGATTGCATATGCAATTCCCTTGTTGACAATGTCCAGAACATCATAATTTGATGCTGAATCGATGATACTGTTGCCCATTTATTATTTAATTATGGTTTATTTGCGCTAAGAATACCTAAAAAGGTGATTATTAGCAATCCAATTATAGATCTTCACCGTCAACTTTCACTTCTTCACCATCTGGTTCAACAATTTTCAAGTTAACTCTGGCATTGTTTTTTGAACCGATAACTCTTAGAAGGATTCTGATTGATTTAGCTGTTTGGCCGTTCTTTCCGATGATTTTACCCATATCTTCTTTTGCAACTTTAAGAGTGATTAATACACCCATTTCATCGACAGTTCTTTCGATCTTGATTTCTTCTGGTTGTTCTACAATTTGTTTTACAATGTATTCAACAAATTGAATGTCTTGCATTTGTTCGTTATCCATGACGTTAAGGTTAATTTATAAATATGGATTGAATAAAGTTATTCAGCAGAAGCAGGTGCTTCTTCTTTTGATTCCTCCTTTGGAGCGGATTTTTCTTCAGCTTCCGGCTCTTCATCAGGAGCATTCTTCTTTTTCTTCTTTTTATCAGGTTTGAAGAAAATAAATTTGTCCATTCCATCTACTCCATCTTTTTTGAGGAGTGATGCAACGGTTTCACTTGGTTGCGCACCTTTTCCAATCCAATGCATAACCCTTTCCTTGTCATATTCAAGGACCTTAGGATTTCTGGTTGGAAGATAGTGGCCCAGCACCTCCAGAGTCTTTTTCTTAGGAGACTTGGTGTGTTCCGCCACTGTTATTCTAAAGCTTTTTTGCGCTTTTTTACCGGTGCGACTGAGTCTTATTCTTAGCACGAATTACGGGTTAATGATTTCTAAGCGAAGACAGTGTATGAGGGAGGGAAGTTATTGTCAAGAATATTTTTAGCAGTAGCCGATTTTTATGTCCGGCACATCAATTTTTTCTGCCAACTGATGACTGATCATCTGAATTTTTTGAGCTTGAGCGGAGTTTGAGACGGAAACCTTTAAGCATTGATCCTTGTAGCTTAATTTTGTCTCAAAGGTGATATCGAGTTCTTGAAGGGCTTTCTTGGCATCATTGCAAATTTTGATGGCACGAAACTCTCTGCGCACTCCATATTTTGATGCAGCAACTTCCAGTAAACTGACGAATTCCGAATTTCGTTTTGGTCGATTATTTTTCATTTAGTATTTGCCGGTAAATTTGATTGGTTGATTCGGTCATTTCGTTCCAGGAATACTTTTTAACATGTTCCAAACCTTTTTCGGATAATTTTTCATAAAGAATGGGATTATTTACCACACTCACTATTTGCTTTGCCATGTTTTTGTCATCGTATGGATCGAAATAAACCGCAGCTTCACCGCATGCTTCAGGGATTGAAGAAGTGTTTGAGGCTATGACAGGAGTACCGCAAGCCATTGCTTCAAGTGGTGGCAGCCCGAAGCCTTCATAAAACGATGGAAAAACATAAACTTTCGCACCATTCAAAAGATGTAGCAGCTCCTCTTCCGATACCAAATCTGTAAAAACAATATTGTTCTTTTTCATCTCCTTTTCGGCTTCTCTAAAAATTTCAGTGGCATATACATTATCTTTTTTGCCTGTAATGACAAGTTGAATATCAATATAGTAATCATTTCTGATTATTTCAAAGGCGCTAATCAGGCCTTTCAGGTTTTTATGATTCCTCCAAACGCCTGTATATAGCAAGAATGGACGATTTATTTTGTACTTTTCCAATGTTTTATCCACCAATTCTTGATCCGTAAGTCTTTTAAACTCCTTAGCTACACCTTCAAGAACCACTTGTATTTTTTTTGGATCAACTTTTAGTATTTTCTGTAAATCTTTGGCTGTGTGCTCTGAAACTGAAATAATTTTAGATGCTTTTCGAACTGATTGTTTAATAGTAAAACCATAGGCAATTCGATGGATAAATGAAGTCATTTTTTTCCCCGGGAAAAAATGCAAAGTTAAATCATGAATTGTAACCATTGACTTGCGACGATAAAAAATCGGTGCATTGAAGTGAGTAAAATGCATTAAATCCAGTTTGTATTTGTTGAGTATAAAGAGATATTTGGTTTGCTCAGTAATTGAATAATGCTTGGCATTAACTTTAACTTTATGAAAATTTTTATTTTTTGTTTTGTATTTTGAAAATTCAGGATCATTAAAAAACAGATAGTATTGATTTTTTTGATCTATTTTTTGAAGATGTTCAACCAATTCATAGACGTAGCGCCCTATTCCGGTGAAACTGGATGAAAACATTCTACAATCAATACCGATTTTCATGTAAGAAAATTATTTTTTATAGTATTAACACTTTTTTGAAAATTAGAAAAGGAAAGGAAACCCCCCTCCCGTAAAAACGGGAGGGGGGTGCACCACGCGACAACCGGGTGTTGTGTCGGCCGGAGGAAGCCAACAAGGGGATGGAGGGGAATTCAACACACTTGGCGGTAACGTTTCGAGAGCTTTCCAGCGAAAGGATAAACCGGATAGCTCAATCGATGGTGCTTAAAGTTAAGGGTCTCGGAGGGATCGGAGATTCGAGCGATTCGAGCAAAAACATGCTTTTTCTGATGATCAAACGTATATTATTACTAATTTTTAATTTGTCAATTTTTCGTGATTTTTGCTTGCAATTAATTAGGGGTTTTATTATATTTGCCGAGCATTGCATCGGGTGTGATGGTGGATCAATTTTCTTAAGGTGCAATTTGCCAATAATGGAGCGGTAGTTCAGCTGGTTAGAACGCCTGCCTGTCACGCAGGAGGTCGCGGGTTCGAGTCCCGTCCGTTCCGCCATGTAAAAACAGAGATTATATCAAAATATGATAGTAGAATTCCCACAACAGGCAGAGATCTTCTAACCAAAGTTTAGGCTCATCAATCTTTAATATAACACCCGCATTCCAATATTTTACCTCGTGAAGAAGCAATTTCCGCTTGAAGGTTTTTGTTTCGCTGAATGAGTTTTGCTCTTATATAATCTACAAAACTCATGTTTTGAGGAAATCCTCGCAGTTGATGTTTGCAAAAAGTTTCTAAGGTGTCATCATGATCGAAACAAATACCCGCAATTTCTTCGTGAGTAAAAATACCTTCTTGAATTGCATATGCCAAACACTCGGTATCAAGAACATGATCTGGGTATTCACCTTTTTTTATTTCTTGTAAGCCGAAATATGCGGTTGCTTTGATTGCATCCATTAACTCTTGATCGGTGACATTCTCCGGGTGATTTAGATAGAAAATCGTTTGATTGAAATCGACTTTGGAATTTGAAAACTGATCATTTGATTCTGCTTGCTCATATGCATACCCAAAAAATTCTTTGATATATTTGATTGAAAGCATTTGTTTATTGATTGTAAATAGTTTTCACAAAAACGATACTACTCCATGATTTTTTGTCAAACACAAAGTGTTGAATTGTAGAAAGGCGGCCGGCCAGTGTGCGGGCCGCCTTGCGTTCTTGTGAAGTCGACTACACTTGGTGTGTCGGCATCAACAGTCGGCGGAAGCGTGCTCCCCGTTCTGCTCTTTGATCTGCATCTCGATGGTGAGATGAGGCGTGAGAGCCGCCTCGGAGCTTGCGATGACCACTTTGCAGCAGTTCAGCATGCCCATCTTGATGTCGAAGTGCTTCTCGACGACGCGCCTCGGAACGTCGTATCCGAAGATCCTGATGAGTTGCTTGCCCTCCTCTGAGGAGGGCTGTCTCCTTGCCCAGGCGTGATCTTCGGATCCTTCCTTGAGCTTCTTGACCATGTCGGTCAAGATATTCCAGCCGAGAGGCAGATCGCTTTTGAAGACTTCGATCATCTCCTTTTCGGTGGCGGTAGTCGGGTTGAGCTTGTTTGCTGTGGGATAAGACACTGTTTTTTTCCTCCTTGTTGGGGCAAAATCGCCTCCTGAAAACTTTCATTTAAGAAAACTCTCAGCAGATTATTTTTCTCCAGGATAAAGGAATGTTTCATCAATTTGATTTTCCAGTTGAGTTCCAAGCTCTGAATTTGCCCATTTTAAAGAGTTTTGAGTGTGAAAATGATGTGAATGATTTCGAATTCTGGTCCAATCACGTTCAATTGGATTTATACTTTCTTTTAAGGCTTGCAGAGATGTTAGATTTTCATTTTCCAATTGATTGACGGTTATTTTTTCTCCTCTTTCTTTCAGTTTAAGGGCGGAAGATTTATAAAAGCTTGTTAAGTAATGTTCTTGTTCAATTAAATTTTGGAGATAATTGTGATCCGATTGATCTTCAATTTGATTGGCAACAACGAAAAACGGCAAATTATGATTCTTAAGATGATCGCGATGTTGTTGATATACATCTATGCTTCCAAGATTAGGAGCCGCAACTATGATTATCAAATCAAATTTAGTAAATAAGCCTGAAGCAAAACTGTCCGCGCCGGCAGTCATATCTACCAGAATGTATTCATTATCAAGATCAATCAAATGATTTAGCAGAATTTCAATTGAACCCGTTTTGGAGTGATAACATCTAACTCCAAGATCTTGCGCTGTGTTTTCTCCGGCTTTAAAAAACCTAACGTTTTGGTGATCTGAGAAATCATATTGATTGAGAATATCAGAGTCAAAATGTAGCAAATTTGATCCAAGTCCCGGAGGGGTTGTTTTTATAAATTCCTGTACATTAGAAATTTTTTTGTTGTTCCCTTTAAGGTGGTTTTTGAGTGGATGAAGATTGTTACCCAATGTTTGAGCGCTTTTTTGAGGTATTGAAACCTTGCTTAAAAGATGTTGATTGATGTCTCCATCAATTAAAATCACTCTATGATTTTGAGAAATTAAATATTCTCCAAATAAACTTGTAAGTGTTGTTTTTCCTGACCCTCCTTTTCCAACGAATGCTATTCTCATATTTTTTGCGACAGTGTTGCATTTAGTTTTTTATGATATTAAAATAATTAAGAAAGTCAAATCATTTATGAGAAAAAACACAACAAGTAACAAAATTGAAGCCATATTGTCGGCAAAAGGAATATTAACCGCAGCAGAAATCAGCAAACTGTTGCCGGAGCTGGATAGGGCAACCGTATACAGAAATATAAATAAAATGGTTAAGGATCGAAAAATTTCAAAAATTTCCACTAAAGGCCTTGCTAAATCATATGAATTGTCCAAACATCAACACATGCACTTGATCTGTGATGATTGCGGTGAAATTTATCATTTGGAACCTTCAAAGGTTATTCTGAAAGAAATTCAAAAAATTAAACGAGATTTTGACACTAGAGATTTGGAATTAGTAGTGAGAGGCAAATGTAATAAATCAAAGCATCTGATTTGATTCAATATTTTTATTTTTATATTTAATTAGAAAAATTGATATTATATGAAAAAAATAGGTTTAAAAATTGCGAACGATGTTGATCTGACTGAAGATCAGCTGGAATCAGTCAAAAAGTTAAAGCATGGAAATGATGAAATACTATTGTTAAATTTTAAAATAAAACATTGGAAGGGAATATTATTTTGGCATTCGGACTAACGTTGTTTGCCGGACTTAGCACAGGAGTTGGAGGATTAATTGCTGTATTTTCCAAAAAAACAAACAAAAAATTGCTTTCAGTTGCGCTTGGGTTTTCGGCTGGAGTGATGATATACGTTTCATTCATGGAAATCATGCCTAAAGCAATTGAAGCAATCACAACATATTATGGAAGTGAGCAAATTGGCAATTGGTTAGGAGTGGCAGCATTTTTCGCGGGTATTTTATTGATAGGAGTGATAGACAAACTGGTTCCATCACATGAAAATCCGCATGAACTCTATGTCCAAGAAGACATCAAAGATAAAGACTCAATCAAAGAATTTAAAAAACTGAAAAATGTTGGGGTTATGACAGCCATTGCTATAGCAATTCATAATTTTCCAGAAGGATTTGCTACATTTTTGGGAACACTGGCGGATCCCTCAATTGGAGTGGCTATTGCTATTGCAATTGCAATACATAATATTCCGGAAGGACTTGCTGTGGCTATTCCTATCTTCTATGCGACCGGAAGTCGAAGCAAGGCGTTAGGGTATTCACTTTTTTCAGGCCTAGTGGAACCTCTGGGT
>WJLA01000001.1 GCA_014728765.1 Candidatus Peregrinibacteria bacterium | reverse complement strand
GTTTTATTCCTGAATTTTTTAATTCAGGAATCATTGGCACGCTGATAATTTTGGCTTTAAAAGTTGGATCTAAAATAACTGACAATGGAAAGGTATTTTTAATTGAGTCAATTCCTTGTACAACACCGATTAATTCAGTTCCATATATTTCAGAATATAGCAAACTTTGTAGCGCTAAGATTATTTTAGGGTCAATTTTCAACTGTTCACTTAAACCAAATGTTTCAACTGAAATACCCCGAAATCTTTTTTTTGAAATAATTTGATGCCTGGGAAGTGTATTAAAAAAACTTTTTATCCAGGGTTTATTTGCAAAAATTTCATTAATTTTTTCAGCATTAATCTCAAATAGCTTTTCCACGTCAAGTAGCATTTGCTCTGATTTCACCAATTCAAAATTTATACCACCACAATTTTTACATTTTATAATATTAACATTTTGTGTTGCAATTGGAGTTTTGCAGGACTTGCACGTCTGCAATTCTATTTTTCCAATAAAAGCTAGTTCTCTTTTTATTAATAGTTGTATAAACTCTAGTATAATATCTTTTACTTTTTCTTCAGAATCTAAGAGCAATTTCCGTCCATCAAAATCTATATTGAAGTAACTTTTCAAATTCGAATACCTGGCTCCAAGAGTGTTTTCCAAATATTCATTTTCATTCGTTTGCTGAGCACTAATTTGTAAGTCAATTTTTTGACAATAGGTATTCCAAAAATCAATTTTATTAATTTCATCATTTAAAACATTTTGAAGCAAATCATTGTAAACATTGGCAATTTTTATACTAAGATACCTTTCCAATTTGCTTTCAGTATCAGCCCTGGCTTGAATTGGCGCTTGAGATATAGATAACTTCATAGATATTGAAAATGATTAGAAATTTATCTTATGTTATTAATATAAACAAGCTGAATTCTATCCCAAAGCGCAATATCTAAAGAATACTTCCTAAAATAGAGTATAATATTGGTAAAAATACTACCATTTAACTCAACACAGAATATCTTACTGTCAACCCCTAAAAATATTTATCAATTGAGCAAAAAGCAGGGGGATTAAATTAAGAAAAAGATCTCTTTACATGGTTCAAGAATTTTGTAGAGTAGATGCCTAATTTGAAACTTATATCTGTTGATGAAATTTTCTGAATAATTGACATAATATAACTCTTCTGTATGATAATCGAGCTCAGTTTTGCTCTGAACCAGACTGGTTCAAGAGGCATGCTGGAGGGTTTTTTGGCAAACAGGACTTTCACTCTCTCTCCTTAGAAAGGGAAAAAAATGAGTACCAATGGAACTACCAAAGATTCGATTGAGCCGAGGAGTAGTTATATCAACGAGATTCTCAACAAGGGATCGGACTTCTTGTTCGAGAATTCGGCTTTCTTGATCATCGGCACTTTGGCGGCGTTAATATTTGCAGCAAGTGATCATCATACATATCATGAGTTGATTCACGAGCCGCATGGAGGTGTAACATTTCACTTCATTGTGAATGATGTGCTGATGTGTTTCTTCTTTGCAATTGCCGCAAAGGAGATTTGGGAAGCAATGTTGCCGGGAGGCACTTTGTCTTCTCCAAAAAAAGCAATGACACCGATTATGGCGACTGTGGGAGGTGTGGCTGGACCCGCATTGTTATATTTTGGGCTAACCAAGCTTTTTAATCAACCGGATGCGGTCAGAGGTTGGGCTATCCCCTGCGCAACAGACATTGCATTCAGCTATCTGGTGGCCAGGCTGATTTTTGGCAAAAGCCATCCGGCTATACCTTTTCTGCTGTTGCTGGCCATTGTGGACGACGCAGTCGGTCTTTTGATTCTGGCGGTGTTCTACCCTACCGGATCAATGGATCTTGCTACCTTCTCAATCTGCCTGATCGGAGCAGTCGGATTCAATCTTCTGCTTAGAAAATTCGGCGTCAAAAACTTCTGGTTCTTTCTGATCTTTGCCGGGCCTTTGGCTTGGTATGGTTTTTACAAAGGAGGTATTCACCCGGCACTGGCACTGGTGCCGCTGATTCCGACACTGCCACACGCTAAGCGCGATGAAGGGCTTTTCGCCGAAGATCACAAAGAAGACGCACTTAATGCTTTCGAACACTGGTGGAAAAAGCCGGTCGAGCTGATATTGATGATGTTCGGCCTGGCTAATGCCGGAGTGGTACTATCCAGCTTCGGTAGCACGACAAGTTTTGTCACTGCGGGGCTACTTGTTGGCAAGCCGGTCGGAATCTTCATTTGCACATGGATAGCCGTCCATTTGCTTAGGCTTTCACTACCTGAAGGCATGAAGATGAAAGATGTCTTCGTGGTTGGCTGTGTTGCAGGTATAGGTTTTACAGTAGCTCTTTTCGTTTCCACCGTGGCCTTCGAGCCCGGAGCCCTGCAAGATGCGGCAAAAATGGGAGCTCTGCTTTCATTTGCTGCAGCAATCTTGTCTTTTTTGTCAGCAATGATATTGAAAGTGGGGCGATACTCAAAATCCGCTTGAAGACAATGGGAAGGGAGTGGTAAGCTCCTGCTTGCCGCTTTCTTATAAGTAGCTTGAATTTGTAGCGTAAGTCGGATATTTTATTTTCAGATAATAATTGGGGTATTAGCTCAGCTGGCTAGAGCGCTCCCATGGCATGGGAGAGGTCATCGGTTCGACTCCGATATACTCCACCAATATTAAAAAATATATGGCTAAAAACAAGAAAAAAAACAATTCAATATCGGGAATAATATTCTTATTGATTTTTGGTATTGGGATTTTCTCTTCCATTGCTGAAAATGCTGGAGTTGCTTTTTTAATACCGATATTTGTGATCGGAGTGGTATTTTTTTCGATTTATACCGCCATCAAGGAAGCTGTTGGCAAAATAACACCGGAACAAAAAGCTGAACTGAAAAGCTTATTTCAAGAAAAAAAAGCGGGAAATATTTCAAATCAAGAATTTACCAATAGAATCAAGAGTATTACCCAGGCAAATAAATTTAACAATAAAAATATGAATGATGCTAAGCATCAGCAGAAATCCAAGTATTATCCACCTCCTCCGGTGCAACCTGTAATTGATGAAGATGATAGAGTGGGACTAAAATTAATTGGTCCGCTAATCATTATTGCAATAGGTGGGATTGCTCTTTATTTCTATTATAATCCTCAACTGATTGAATCATTTTTAAACTTATAGCGGGATGTGGCGCAGTTGGCTAGCGCGCGCCCATGGGGTGGGTGAGGTCGCAGGTTCAAGTCCTGTCATCCCGACCATTTCAATTTGATTCAAGGATTGCTTTGTCTTAAATTATATTTATGATTAGGACATTCTTGATTGCGGGACAAATGATAATGATACTCATCGACGGTTTGAGTTATGATATCATTGATGACCACCGTCAGAAATCGAACGCGGTAGAGGAGATTAGACCGGAAAGTGTTCAACTTGAAGTCCCGTTTATTGCTCAGGCACCTTTTGGTGATTGGAGTCCTCCCTTTGATGAGGCATGTGAAGAGGCATCGATTATAATGGTGAAATTTTTTTTAGATAATCAAAAAATAAGCAAAGAAATAGCAGAAAATGAGATTGTTAATTTTGTTGGTTGGCAAACTGAGCAAGGCTACTCAGTAGATATCAGGTCGGATCAAATGGCTGAAGTATCAAAGAATTATTATAATATAAATGCTCAAACTTTTTTTGGAGATAATGTTTCAATAGCTAAAATTGAACAATTTATTGCTGATGGAAGTCCTGTCATTTTGCCGGTCGCGGGTAGAATGCTTGGAAATCCTTATTACACAGGAGAAGGTCCACCCTATCATGTTTTGGTGGTCACTGGATATGATCAAGAAAACTTTGTTACCAATGATCCTGGAACAAGGAGAGGCGAAAGTTTTTCATATGATAAAGACTTGTTATATAATTCCATTCACGACTGGACAGGAGCAAAAGAAACAATTGAGAGCGGTAGAAAAGCCATGCTCATTTTAAAAAATTGATACTGATGATAATACTAAAACAAGATTTTTTTGAACAAGAATGTAGTACGGTTGCAAAAAAACTGTTGGGAAAAAGATTACATTGCAGAGGCAAATCCGGCATAATAACTGAAACAGAAGCATATATTGGGCAAGATGACCCTGCTTGTCATGCAGCTAAGGGTTTAACGCCACGAACAAAAGTTATGTTCGGTCCTGCCGGACATATTTATGTTTATTTGATTTATGGAATGTATTATTGCTTGAATTTTGTTACTGAAAAGGTTGATTTCCCCGCTGCTGTTTTGATTCGAGGAGTATACGTTGATAAAGAGGAAAAACACTATGATGGGCCTGGAAAACTATGTAAATTTTTTGAGATAGATAAAAGTTATAATGGCTTAAAACTGGGGATAGAAAATAATTTATACCTGGAAGATGAAAATTTGAATGTCGATTATGAAACTACACCCAGAATAGGTATCAAAGTTGGAAAAGATAAATATTGGAGATATATCGCTAAATTTTAGGTTTTTTTTGATCTTTTAAAAGCACCCTTGTAATATATCTATATAATCTGGCGTGTGAGCCTTTTAAAAAAGCTGTATACTCTCCACTTTCATTTGAATCATATTTGTTTTCATTCATAAATCGTATATTATTTGATGCGGCTAAAAGAGAAGCTTTTGAGGAAATAATGGTGAAAATTGATGATCTGAAAAAGGTTGCTGAAATTGAATTTTATTTTAAACAACAACCAGAGTTAGACGAATTAATGCATGTTTTTATTGTTGAGAAATGGAAAAATATACCGGTAGAGACAGAAGAAATGGCTCCTAAATGGTTTAAAATTGATAAGATACCTTTTTCTTCGATGTGGCCTGATGATAAATACTGGCTTCCTCATGTTTTGAAAAATAAATTTGTGAGAGGATTTTTTGAGTTTGATAAAAATGATCAGATTCTTGACTTTAAATTAGATCATGAAATAATAACGTAAATTTACCTTAACATTATGAAACATTTTTTATTCTCTACATTGATAACACTGGCTATCTTATTTGCCGGTTGCAATCAAGTTGACACATCAAAACATGAAAATGCAGAAAAAAGTAATGGTTCCACAGAATTAACAGGTTCTGTAACTATTGTTGAGAAAGATGAGGATGTAGTTGCTTCAGTTTCTGTGACTCCATCTGATGAATTAATAGATCAATGTGAAGCTGAAGGAGGAACTTGGCTTGAAGAGTTTAATGAATGTGAAAGTGTTTCAGAAAGCTGGTGCAGTCAAAATTCCGGCAATTTTAATGATTGCGCGTCAGCTTGCAGACATGACGAAAGTGCTGAAATCTGTATAGAAGTTTGTGTTCCAGTATGTAGCTTTTAGGCTACTATGATTCCTTCTTATTTTTGATGACAACAAATTGTACAGATCGCTTTTCATTTTCGTATTCTTCTTTGGAAACTCCAAGTTGCTGTCTAATAACTTTAAGACTTGATTGAATTGTATCAAGATTATCTTGATAGGCTTTTTCCATAGCTTCAACATCTTGCGCTCTGTAATATTTCGGTTTTGAGGGATCTTTATCAATCTCCTCTTTATTGGTTGGCTCTATTCCATTCTTTTCAAAATATTCCTTGGCAAATTTTGATTTGCTGGCTTTTTCTTGCAAATCCATGATTTCACTCACTTTGTCTTGTCTTTCTTTTTGCTTAGCAATAGACAGAGTTAGTTTAAGGTCTTTTTTAACTTCGATTGGATCAAGTTTTTCAGCTTTTTCATTAGACTCTGAAGCTTGCTCATTTACTCTTGAGGGCTTTTCTTGAAATATTAGTCTTTTTTCGAACATATTTGTTTTTGTTAAAGATATTTTATTATTTTACTACTTTTTTATTTTTTTGTCAATTTTTATACTAAGTTTATAATAACTTATCAAACCTATATTTTTTTTTGATAATATGATATTATGAAATGAATAAAACAAAAGTAAATGTTGTTTTTTAGTAAAAAGAAGAAAAATAAGCATCATAAAAAACCCAAGAAAGTTAAATTTAATTCATTCAATGGTGTGTTTGTGCCAACTTTCCTGAGTATTATCGGGGTGATTTTATTCTTAAGATTAGGTTATATAGTGGGAAGTGGGGGCTTGTTTTCCGCTATTGCAATTATATTACTTGCATCATCGGTAACTTTTGCCACCGGTCTTTCTTTAAGCTCTATCGTAACGACTCTCAGAATCGGAGCCGGAGGAGCTTATTCAGTAATATCCAAAACACTGGGACTTGAAGTGGGAGGCTCTGTTGGTATCCCCTTGGTGTTGGCGCAGATTTTTTCTGTTGTGTTTTATATTTTCGGCTTCGCCGAAGCTTGGAATTTTATTTTTCCTGAACATAGTCAAATATTGGTTGGCTTATTGGTATTGATTGTGTTGCTTGCATTAACATTCATTAAAGTGGACTTGGCAATTAAGGCGCAAATGTTAGTTTTCATTTTAATCGCTTCTTCTGTGGTTTCTCTTTTCGTAAGTGGTGAATCATGGTGGGAAAATACGCCTAATATGATTGAAAATTTCGCGTTGCAAACTGACTCTTTTTGGGCTCTTTTTGCTCTCTTTTTTCCAGCCGTAACCGGTATTATGGCCGGAACCGGTCTATCAGGAGATTTATCCGATCCAAAAAAGCAAATTCCAAGAGGTTTACTAACAGCAATAGTTTCTTCAATATTCATATATATAGGTATTGCAATATGGTTATCTTCAGTAGCAAATTCCGAGGAGTTAA
The DNA here is from genome assembly GCA_014728765.1 of Candidatus Peregrinibacteria bacterium. Lineage (GTDB taxonomy): Bacteria > Patescibacteriota > Gracilibacteria > UBA1369 > UBA1369 > WJLA01. Next base: position 4,773 of record WJLA01000001.1, on the reverse strand, counting down.
TAAACAATTCAATGGCATTAGTGGACAATTCAATTTTTCCACCTTTAATCCTCGCAGGAATTATTTCAGCGACATTTTCCAGTGCTTTGACCACTTTTGTTGCTGCACCAAGACTTTTGCAAGCACTAGGAGAGAATAAGGTTATTATTTTTAATAATTTTTTCGCCAAATTGAACAAAAAGTCAGAGCCGGGTAATGCAATGATATTTTCTTTTTTGATTATATTAATTGCTTTGCTACTTGGAAACCTGGACTCAATCGCTCCCCTTTTGACGATGTTTTTTCTTTTGACATATGCTGTCATAAACATTGCGGTTTACACAGAATTAACTCTTGGTCTTGTCAGCTTCAGACCAACATTCAGAGTTCCTAAGTTTATACCGCTTTTTGGCTTTCTTGCATCTATTATTTTTATGTTTTTAATTAATCCAATTGCAGGATTAATTGCTGTTGCTTTTCTTGTCGGCGTATATATTTTTCTCGTTTTCAAAAACCTTGAGCCAAAAGAAGGTGATGTCAGATCAGGTCTTTTTACCGCAATTGCCGAATGGGCTGCAAAGACAGTAGAAAAATTACCGGAATCAACCAAACATACATGGAAACCCAATATTTTAGTTCCGGTTATACTTACCAGAACTCTACTGGGAAATTTTCCTTTAATTAAATCTATTGCATATCCAAACGGAACGATGACTGTTCTTGGTCTAGATCTTAAAAAAAATGAATCTGCACCTGACGCTCAAGACTTAACAAAAAAAGAAATTACAGACGATTTGGCGGAGCTGGGTTATGTGGTGGAAAAATTTGGTAAAGAAGGACTATTCGCATCTTCGTCGGTAGTGGATTGCTATGATTATACTGAAGGAGTGATAGTATCAATGGAAGCGATCAGTAGTCAGGTTTTCCATCCAAATATTCTTTTTTTGCCGTTTAAACCTGATAAGTTACCGAAAGCTTCATTAAGAAAAATATTCAAGGCCGCCGAAAAATTCAAAGTTGGGGTAATGCTTTTTGATAGAGACGAAGATATTGGTCTCGGGTCGGAAAGAGATATACACGTGTGGATTCCGGACAAAGCTCTTGATAAAGAATTCTATGATGACAGGACATTTGATTTGGCAATGCTTTCAGCATATCAAATTTCAAAAAATTGGAGAGGAAATATTCATTTATGGACTTGTACAACTCCATCCAAAAAAGATCAGGTGGCATATTATCTTCGAAAATTGAGATATGAAGCCAGACTTCCTTCCGACAGCGAAGTCCATGTATCTACCAAGTCATTTCAAGATACTCTAAAAAAAGCTCCTCATAGTGATATTCACATTGTTTCAGTAAGCACAAATAAAGTTGAAACCATTACAGCTCTATCCAAGAAGCAAAATAAGTCATTCTTGTTCGTAGCTGACTCTTCGGATGAAGACATTTTAGCTTAGATTGACTTTAAGCGTAAATTTGATAACTTAATCTAAGTTCCTTGAAACACGTTTACAGTTTGGTAAGTTTTGTCCCCATTCGAGAATACGGAGGAAAAAATGGTTACAAAGCAAGAGATACCCAAGGTGCAAAACATCTTCAGCCGAATCGATTTGTTGCTTCAGACATTCTTCAGCTGTACCAGAGAGATCGGTTTGCGTGACGAAGTCACGAATTTTCTGGTCAAGCCTGAGAATGAAGGTTTGATCAGGGAAATGGCTGATGTTTTTACGATTGATTTCAGACTTTATATAAGTCATGGAAAGCCTTCACCGGAACTTCAGCTCCATAGACCGCTCGAGCTACCTATGCTCAGGCAGAATAAAAGAAGAATGTTGACCTTGGATATGATCGGCGATATCAGGCATGTTTTGTCGATTTTCCATAGGCGCTTATTGATTAATTGCATAGCTGAAGATGAGGCCTTGGTATTGACTGAGCCTCTAGGCCTAAACACAATGCGAGGGATGGTCAAAGTTCTACACAGTGCATATTGTAAGCACTTGTTAGCTCGATTTGGCTACGAACATCAGGCAGATGGCATTCAACTTCTTAAAGTCAATCACTTGTCAAAGCTACCGGCACTCTACGCTATGTCGGTACTTGGATTGCGGCCTTTGGAAGACGAGAACAAATTGGCCAAGTTATCGCAACAAGAAGACTTGAGTCAGTTCTCATTGCTAAAAATTGGGGATGGAAAAGTTCCAACACGAGTATGTGAGAATGGCAAGTTATTCGATCACAACGAGGCTTGCTTCCCCTTTGAAACGGCGCTCGCAGTCTGTGAAACAAGGATCTAGTTGCGAAGCGAATCTTCGATTCGCGAGCACAAAGAATAGCCCCGCCCCGAATGGGGCGGGGCTTAACTCATATTTATATTGCATCCGGATCTGAAGTGTCAGCTTGACCTTCTTCAGTTGAATTTGAAGTGTTTTCGGTACTCTCGGAATCAGTTGAATTTTCAGTTTCTGAAGTATCAACTTCTTCCGGATTATATGATTCTAAACCTTCGACTTGATTGGTTAGTGAAGAAATCATGTATTTCATATTGGCTTCTTGTGATTTTGGTCCAATAATTTTGTAAACCCTGTTCTCTTCAATTTTTCTGGTCAGAGCTATACCATTTTCATTTTCTTCTCGTTCAAATTCAACTCCAAAATATGAATCGTTATTTTCAACTTCAGTATTTAACGGAAGAAGTTCCATCATTACCAGAGCTTCATTTTCAGATAAGTCATCAGGTCCGAATAAGTATTCGGCAATAACTCCATCGTTTTCTGAAGTTTGACCTCTGAAAAACCAGTATTTCGGATATTTTATGGCGAAACGATATGACTGACTTACAAATAAGGCATAATCGCCCTCATCAATTTCAGTTTTCGTTTCTTCATCAAGAGTTGATTCAGATTCAGAGTCTATTTCATTTTCTGAGTCACCTTGATCAATTTTTTTATCTATGTTTTTAAATCTGAAAATTATTTCGGCAGCCATTGCTCTGGTAATCGGTTCTGCCGGGTAAATTTTGTTTTCAGAGTCTGCATCAATTAATTCATAGGTTTTGGCGTAATCGATATACTTTGTATACCAAGAACCGGGTATGACATCGGTATATGGTGTTTGTGATTGTCTTGTTCCTTCAAAATCAACGTTTTGTGCCAAAGTTAACATTTTAAGGAACTCCACCAAATTTACATTTTGAGCGGGTTTGAAAGATCCATCCGGATAACCTGCCACTATTTCTTTATAAACCGCCTTGTTTAAATAAGGTGCATACCATGCGTCTTTTTGGGTGTCTGAGAATTCCGCTGAAGCAATACCTTGTTCAGGATTCATATCTGAAACTTCAAATACCAGTTTTAAGGCTTCTACACGATTGATAGGGGTTTCAGGACGGAAAGTGTTGTCTTCATATCCCTCTAGAACATCTTGATATCTTAATAACAGAATTGCATCATAATTGGGATGATTGGTCGGAACATCATCAAAGTCTTTGAATGTTTCTTCAGTCACAGCAAAAGCTGTTGATGTCATCAATAAAGATGCAGCAATGATAGATGTAAATAATTTTTTCATGTGGATAAGGTTAGTTTTTGTTTTATTTCTTAACCTTATCTAAGCATGTTTTGAGGTATTTGACAACTGCTTTATAAATATCAGGCTTAATAAAATCCACACCGGCTTTTTTGAGTAGAATCAATGGAAAGTCAGCACCTCCGCTTTTTAAGAAATTCAAGTATTTATCAACTCCTGTTCCTTTTTTTATTTGTTCGGCAAAATAAATCGCTGCAGCAATGCCGGTAGCATATTGATAGACATAGTAATTATAGTAGAAGTGAGGTATACGAGCCCATTCGTATTTAATATATTGATCTTCTGAAAGCTTTGATCCGTAATATTTTTTGTTTATTTGTTGATATTCTTGATTAAGAAAATCAGGAGTGATCGGCTGCCCTTTTTCAAGCTGTTCATGAATTAACAATTCAAATTCCGCAAACATGGTTTGTCTGAAAAAGGTCGCTCTGATTGCATCAATTTCATAGGAAAGAATTTGCTTTTGTTTGTTTCCAGAATATTTTTTAAGCAAATGTTCAGTTAATAGTCTTTCATTGACCGTAGAGGCGATTTCAGCAGAAAAGATGCAATAATCCGCTTTATTATAGGGTTGATTGGTTTTGGCCAAATATGAATGCATTGAATGACCACCTTCATGCATAAGAGTGTATACATCATTCAAAGATCCGGTAAAATTCATTAAAATATAAGGTGGAGAGTCATAGCAACCTCCTGAAAATGCACCTGATCTTTTGCCTTTGTTTTCATATTTATCGACCCAACCTTCAGTTAAACCTTTTTTTAATGTCTTTTGATAATCTTTTCCTAGGGGCGCAGCTGCATCAACACACAAATCAACGGCTTGATCATATGTGAATTCAAGTTGATCTATAGGAAAAAGATCTACTCTTAAATCCCACATCTGAATTTTTTTTAATTTTAATTTTTTTCTTCTGAATTCGATATATTCATAAAAAACAGGAAAACCTTTATGGGCTTCTTTGATTAGTGTTGTATAAACTTGCGGATCAATTTGATTAGAAAATAAAGCTCTCTCCAAAGTCGAATTGAATTTTTTGGCCTTTGCAAAAAAAACATGTTGCTTGATTTGTGAATTCAAGACCTCCGCATAAGTGTTAATATGAGATTGGTATGCTTTATAAACAGATTCAAATGCAGCTTTTCTAACTTCTCTATTTCTGTTTTCCAGCAATGTTCCGTAGTTTCCGGCGGTAACTCTGATAG
>WJLA01000040.1 GCA_014728765.1 Candidatus Peregrinibacteria bacterium | reverse complement strand
ATACAGAAGCGCCTGCAGCTGATGCACCGGAGTTAGTTGATAAAAGAGCAGATAATGAAAAGGAAGCAGCAGCTATACAATTAAAAGGAGATCTAGAAAAAGCTTTTGTTGAAAGTTTGAATACTGAACAAGTAGATTTGTCAAAAATGAATAGTGAAGCAGATTTGAAAAAGGCAATAGATGAAGCCTTAAAGGTAGAAGGTGAAGGAGAAGGAGAAGGAAAAATAAGTGAAGCATTAGAAGCTGAATTGATTGCAAGAATAATTGAGGTAGTTACGAATATTGTTGGTCAAGATATTGAGGAATTTTTTTCTACTTATAGTCATTTGAAAATAAAAGATGGGAATGTGATTGCAACAATTAAAGAAAATGGTAATGATTTTAATTTCGGTCCCATATTTGATGAAGGCTTTTATAAAAAACAATCTAATCATGAATTAGCTGAACCTACTCCTCAACCTGTTGAAATTTCCGAAGCTTCGGAAAAAATCACACCTCAGTCAAGTGTTGAGCTGCCTTTTGAAGATACAGAGGCAAGGGTGGTCGACATTTTGGAAGGAGAGCCTGTAAATGCCAGATTATTGCCGGCGTTTCATGAATTGTTAAAGGTTATGGATAGAGATCAAGCTCAGGCAAAATTTGAGTTGCCGTTTAATGACCTTGGACTGGAATGTGTTTTTGAAAAAAGAGGTAATAGATTTGTTTTGGATTATGGTGGTGGTGTCAAGACTTTTGATAGAGTGAGAAGTGCCATCAAGAGTTTAAACAAAGGAACTTTGTTTAAGGAGGTGCAGGAGCATAACATTGATGAATTTCAGTTATATATGAGAGAAAAACTTTATAAAAAGGAGCCGGAAGGACCAAAAGAAAAAGCAATAGCAAAATACTATGGATGGATCAAACAAGAATTTGAGAAAGCTGGTTTGTCGATGAGAGTTATGAGAAATGATGTTGGTTTCAAAGTTTTGGATAATGGAAGAATTGATGTGACAATTGAAAAAGGTGAAGTATCGAATAGAGAATATAAATTTCAAGCGGAAGACTTTCAGGATATGATTAGAAAACTGGTAAGACTTTATCAAAGAAAAGAAAATCCTGACGGATTTAATGCTCGATTATCGATCGGTAATGGTAATGTTGCAGCTGAAGCCGGTTCAACTAAAGGAAAAGAAACAGTGAAAGATACACAATGGAAATTTGATGACACAGAGAAAATGCGAGAAGGTATGGTTAAATATACCGGCTTACAAGGTAAAGTTGAAGCTTTTAAATCGATGCCAAATGTTGAAGGCTATGCCGGTGTCTATGAAATGTCTGTTGATTGGTTGAGTAGGGCTATTCCAGGAGAGACAGTATTGTTTTATGTCAAAGAGGATGGTTCAGACAAAGAGGATGGTTCAGTCAAAATGTATTTTAGGCAAACTATGCAAAAAATTGGAGAGTGTTCTGCTATTAATCAAGTAGGAACATTTTTAAATGTTGCTAAAGATACATTGTATGATCCGAAAAGAAGAGAGGGGACAAGAAGAGGTATTAATGAAATTTTAGCAAAGAATAAATTTAAACTATCAGCTGATGCAGAAGTTTACGGTTATGCAGAGGGAAAATACTGCACTCTTGCTAAAAAGGGACAATATCAAGAAAGAAAAAGATATAATATTAATCTAGACGCTGATCTTGAGAGAGCAGCTAATGATGGGTTGATAATCAAGGAAAATACTAGTACCGAAGTGCCAAAAGAAACAAAAGAGTCAAATTCAGATTTATTGTTGGGTTCAGATGTAAAAAGAAAGAATTATCCAGAAATACCAAGAGAAGCGGTTGAAGAATCAGCGGAAAAACAAAAATTGATTGGTGAAGTGATGGAAGCAATGGATGTTTTAACTTCAGATCAAAAAAACTTTTTGCGTTCATATCTTGAGGGTGCTGTTTTAAGGCAAGGTGATCAATCTTCAATTAAAGCTGATATGGTGGCAAGGTTGCAAACTCTTTTTCCTAACAAAATTACAGAAAAGGAATATGGTAAGAACTTTTTAACTCAATTGAAAGATGCATTTTTAGCTATTGATTTAAATCAAAAGCTTGATCAGTATTTACAATTTAAAGGTGACGCAAATAAAGATAGAAAAATTGGAGACAATGAATCAAAATATGAATTAAAAGACGTGAAATCAGCTCTTTCGACCTATCCTGAATTAAACGGTTATATTTTGTCGCAATTAAAATTAGTTGATCAATTCTATCAATTTGGTCCGGAAAATGGTTATGGAGGTAAAATTGAAAATCATGATTTTTATGATGAATATTTGGCTGAAATTTTGCGTGTAGCGGTTAATGTGGCGTATGATTCGAGTATTACATCTCCAACAGAAAGACTTTCCAAATTGAAAGCTCATACTCTGACTGCAGCGGAATTTCTGGCAAGATGGGCAAAAGAAGCAGAAAAAAGAAAGAAGGTCAGTCGTTCCGCCGAAGAAGCTGCGTCAACAGTTGAAGATGTTGATGAGCCTGCTCCGGCACACTAAGTTTGACTTAAAAAAGCAAATTATCTAAAGTGTTGAGGCTAAAATCAAAACTCTAGCCTTAACACTTTTTTAAAATGTCAGAAAAATTTTATGTGACAACTGCGATTCCTTATGTTAATTCAACGCCTCATGTGGGCTTTGCAATGGAACTTGTGCAATCAGATGTTTTGGCCAGATTGATGCGACTTCAAGGCAAAGATGTGTTTTTTCTGACAGGAACGGATGAGCATGGTTTGAAGATTCATGAAGCTGCTTTAAAACAAGGAATAACAGCTCTGGAATTGTGTGACAAAAATGCGGTTGAATTTGTTAAACTAACGGAGAAAATCAATGCTACCAATGATTATTTCGTGAGAACGACTAATCAAAAGCATATTGATTTTGTTCAAGATTTGTGGAAAAAACTGGAAGGGAAAGGGGATATTGAAAAAAGACACTATGAAGGACTTTATTGTGTTGGGTGTGAGAAATTTATATCGGAAAAAGAGTTGGAAGCCGGCAAATGTCCTGTGCATTTTGATGAACCAAAACGTGTTTCCGAAGAAAATTATTTTTTTAAATTATCAAAATATACTGATCAAATTCGTGAGTTGATTGAGACTGAAAAAGTTAAAGTTGTGCCGGAATTCAAAAAAAAAGAAGTGTTGAATATGTTGGATCAAATAGAGGATGTAAGTTTTTCTCGTCCTGAGGAATCATATAAATGGGGTGTGCCGATTCCCGGTGATGAAAATCAATTGATGTATGTTTGGTGTGATGCTTTGCCGAATTATATTTCCGGAGTGCAAGGAACAGATTTTTGGCCTGCCGATGTGCATGTGATTGGAAAAGATATTTTAAAATTTCATGCAATTTATTGGATTGGTATGCTTTTGTCTGCCGGTTATGAATTGCCGAAAACAATTATGGTTCATGGTTTTATCACATCTGAAGGTCGCAAAATGAGCAAATCACTTGGAAATGTCAAAGATCCTTTTGAATATATTGAAAAATATGGTGCTGATGCTCTTAGATATTTTTTGATGAGAGAAATTCCGACTCTGGATGATGGAGATTTTTCCGCCGAACGTTTTCAAATTGTCTATTCGGAAGAATTAGCAAATACGTTCGGTAATTTGGTTTCAAGGGTTTTTGCAATGACTGGAAAGTATTTTGATGGAATAGTGCCTGACCGGGATTTTGATGATGAATGGCCTGCTTTTGTTGGTCAAAAATGGGAAAAATATTTACAAAATATGCGAAAGTATAATTTTAGATGTGCTTTGGAAGAATATGTAGAGCTTGCCTGTGCCGCCAATAAATATGTTGAAGATCAAAAGCCCTGGGAACTTGCCAAAACCGATCGAGAAAAATTGGCAGGTGTTTTATATAATCTTTTAGAATTGATCAGACATTTGAATTTGATGTTGGCGCCGTTTGTGCCAGTGACTTTTTCCAAAGTTTTGAAAGCTTTTGATGCTGAAGTGATTGTTGAAAATGTCAGAGCTGCAAAAGCTGAAAGAGAGTGGGGTCAATTAAAGAGTGGCTCAAAGCTCAATAAAATTGAGATTTTGTTTCCAAGAATTGAAATATCCTAATCTGGTGGTGGAGCTGTGGTTGTTGTTTTACCTCTTGATGCGCCACTTCCTGATGATGGTGTTGTTTGTCCGGGGTCTCTGGCTCCTCCGCCAGTTGAAGGTGATTGAGGTGAACTAGCTCCTTTAGCTCCACTACCTGATGCACCGGTTTCGGATGAATTAACTTCTTGCGCTCCACTACTGGTTGCTCTCTCTTCGGTTGGTCCGGGACAAATTTCTTCACCTGATTCGTCAACATAACATTCTTGTCTCGTAGATTGATTATCATCTGTTTGTATGGAAAGGTCTATTGCTGTTTGTACAATAATCCAAGAGAAAATAATGATCACTAAACCAATTATTCCTGCAAAAAGTGTTTTTTTGGCTTTTTCCATGATGCCTTGATTGCCATGAGAAACAACCGCCATTAATCCGGCAATTACAATTATTATGATTGCTACCGGTGCTGCCAGTGTTAAAAGTCCACCGGCAATAATTTGCAAAACCAGATTTCCAAAATCAGCCGGATTGTCGCTTTGTATTCTGACCGTGGGTGAATAATCAGGTTTATATGTATTATCAAGCTGAACTTGAGCAAGTGCATATTGTGCTGCCAGAAGCAACACAATAAAAATGACTATAAGTAATAATTTTTTTTTCATTAACTTGCTGTAAAAAATTGAAGTTCGGCCACACCGATCACTATTGCATAGGAGGCTGCAATCACAATTAAACCTATTAAAGAGTAGATAAATATTTTTTTCCCTTTTTCAAGTTGTTCCTGATTATGGCTTCCCACGATCATCATTATTCCTCCGATTGTGAAAGCTATCAAGGTAAGACCTCCCGTGATGTTTAAAAGAGTAGTTACAATACTTCTGAGCGTTGCTTGCCAGCTTGTTTGAGGTAGTCTGTTAACTGCTGATAATTTTGTGTTATCTGTGTTATCTTCCGAGTTTAATGGTTCGTAGTTATATCTCCTAAAAAGCTCACCTCCGGTTACACTTTGTCCTCCCTCTATTTCAGGTTGCGCTTCCGCACTTCTTGTGTTTTGAGCAGATGTTAAACTGATATTCGTTGATACGATAAGTGTTATGAACAATAATGTGATGATTTTTTTGATCATGTTGTGTTAATTGCTGCTATTATTGCCACAATGGCATAAGATAAAGTTGCTATTATTACGCCAATCAAAGCATATGCAATGGTTTTTTTGGCATTGTTCGCCTTTTCGGTGTCACCATATGACGTAAGATATTGAATGCCTCCTATTACTACAAAAACCAAAGCAAGTCCTCCTACAAGTCCGATTAAAATCGTTGCAATATTTGGTAAAATATCATTTGTTAAAGAGAATGCTTGATCATTGCCACTGGAGTTGATAGGAATAAATACTTTTCCTCCTGCGCCTTCAACTGCGCTACCGGGTATGATTGAAGGTTGCGTGACTGTAGCTTTTTCTTTTTCAAACTTTGTACGAGCGCGAGATTCTTCTTCATTAAATTGATTTTCCATACTTTCTCCAGCTGCTCCTGATCCATAAGCAGCAAGAGTTGAAGGTATTAAAAGTATAGTGGCAAGTATTAATGATGTGAGTATTTTTTTAAACATTTTAAATTACGAAGAAATTTGGGTTAATCGTATACAAAATCAGAGCTGAAAGTAGTAACACAATTAGTCCGGTGATAGATCTTGTGATCATTGATTTGGCTTTTGATACTCTTTCTGAGTCTCCACCTGCCGCCGCTATCATCACTCCGCCCAGTACAATTGTAAACACTGCAATCAAACCGCCAATTCCCGCAACATATTGATAGATTTTACCAATATAACCGTATAATAAAGATGTTCCACTGCCGGCAATGTAAGCTTGGATGAAATCGCATCTGACAATAGTGTCTCCATCTTCACTACTTGTACATTCCGAGTCTTCCACATATTCAGAGGAACAGGTTTGAACTTTATTTGAGGTTTCGCCTTCTGCTTCATCGGGAGCTTCAAAAGTACATTCGGTTTTTCTGGCACAATTTATAGTTAAATCACTGTCATTACCAAGTCTGCTTTCTGTTATAACAACAATACTGTCTTCGAGCGGGTTACAATTTGCATCATCGCCAGAGCACCCTTCTAATGTGAAATTCAAGTCCGAACAGCTTTGAGCGTAACTGATGTTAATACTTACAAATAATGTCAATATTGATATTGATATTATAATTAATCCTAGTTTTGATATGATTTTTTTCATTAGAGTTCAAAGACGAGACTTTGCACGAATGCAACTATAAAAAATGATGTTAAGCTGATTACAAGTCCAATAACGGCATAAGTTAATATTTCTTTTCCACGATTCATTTGAGTTTCATTTCCGGAAGAAGTCATAATCATAAAACCTCCGATTATAGTAGTTATGAAAGCTACACTTCCTATTGTTAAAGCTAAAAAGTTGACTATTTGCAATAAAAAAGAAGCAACAGGATTACATTCTCCGTCTCTGCAAGCGGTAATATATTCTTGTTCTTGATCTCCCACTGTTCCTTCTTCTTCTAAGTTTTTAACCGAAAGATAATTTGTTACATTAAATTTCTCCAATTCTATAGGTTTATCTTTTTCTTTAGATTCATCATCCGCAATCACTACAAAAGGCATAGTGAAGACGCCAATTAGCATGCTTAAAAAAATTGTTGTGAGAGATTTTTTGATCATGATTCCATTTTGTTTTCGAGATCTTGAGGAATGTGTTCAAGTGCCGTTTCTTCATCAATTATTTCCGCTTCCAAAAGCTCTGTTATGGAGCGTTTCATGGTTTGCATTCCTTCTTTATATCCTGTTTCGATTGCAGAATTTAATTGATGAGTTTTACCTTTTCTGATCATGTTTGAAACAGCACTGTTATTCAACATTATTTCCAGCGCAGCAACTCTTCCATTGCCGTCTTTGGTTTTCATCAGTGTTTGCCAAATAACAGCTTGCAGAGAGTCAGCAAGCTGTGTTCTCACTTGATTTTGCTGATTGGTCGGAAATGTGTCAATAATACGATCAACGGATTTTGCCGCTCCATTGGTGTGAAGAGTAGCAAATACCAAATGCCCGGTTTCGGCTGCCCTAAGAGCCAAGCTGATAGTTTCAAGATCACGCATTTCACCAACAAGTATGACATCCGGATCTTCACGCAGAGCCGATCTCAAAGCTTTGTTAAAGCTTAAGGTGTGAGTGCCGACTTCTCTTTGTTCGATAATACTTTTCTTGTTGTCGTGCGTATATTCGATCGGATCTTCAATTGTGATTACATGCTGTGCATGTGATTCATTGATTTCATTGATCATGGCGGCCAAAGTGGTTGACTTACCTGAACCTGTTGAACCTGTCACCAAAACCAATCCATTGGAAGACTTGGTAATATTTTTTAATTGTTCGGGAAGACCAAGTTCATCAAGTGTCAATACCATTTCAGGTATTACACGAAAGGCTGCGGCAATTCCTTTTCTTTGCACGAAAACATTAACTCTAAAACGTGAAATTCCCGGAGCTTCATAGGAAAAATCCAATTCCAATTGTTGAACGAATTCTTTTTTTTGATTCTCGTTTAAAATTTCAGTTATGTAATCTTCGGCCGCTTTTTTGCTTAACACTGAGTGTTCTTCAATTGCAATCAAGTCTCCATTGATTCTTAGAATCGGTTTTGAGCCTGAAGTTATATATATATCCGATGCTTTGTATTGTACCGCAGTACGAAAAATTTTATCTAGATTTGGCATTTTTTTGTTTTTATTTTTTTTTTTT
>WJLA01000039.1 GCA_014728765.1 Candidatus Peregrinibacteria bacterium | reverse complement strand
CCTCTACGCCCTGGCCACGGCGTCGTTCGGCGTCGTTGCCCGTACGGGACCACCCGAAACCGAGCCGTTGGCGGTGAAGCCCTTGCTGCGAGCGTACGGTCTCGTAGCCCTTATCTTCGCACCCGTCGGGTTGGTAGAGTACACACTCGAGCTTGCTGGAATCCCGTGGCTGTCTTACATATCCCTCGACCATCTGTTCTACTTTGCGTGGAACGTGGTGTCTCTGAGCGCGGCCATCCGGGTCTTCCGGCCGATCGACGCGCTGTGCCAGGGTAGTTGGTGGATCTGCCTGCCTCGTCCGGTACTCGTTCCGAAGAAAAGGATCCGGAGTACAAGCCTCCGACGGCGGCACTGTAGGCGTCCTACCCACGGTGCGTCCTCCGGCAATGCGGTCGAGCCAAGGATGGCGAAAGTCATGTTCGCCTCGATGGATCCTCTAGAGAACACCTCAATGCCGTGCCGGGACCGCGGCCTGCCGTTCATCTCCTGGATCATGTAGGGCAAGCTCCGGTTCCCACCGCTGCGAAGACTCTCGTTATAACACGGAGACACGGTCCGGCAGGCTCAGGTAGTCACCCCCTCTGCGCGGTGAGAGATCTCGGATGTGCGAGCAACTCCCTCGACCGATGCACGGCACTGATGGTCATCGATGTCGATGAAACCGATTGGCCGCTTGCGTACAGCTCCGGTCATTGGAGTACGATCCTATTTGATCGACCACCCCCCGGTGCGTGTCATAGTGGTTGTTCATTTCTCGAACGTGTCTGCCGGACTTCGGACGTGGATCCCCGGTCGGTTCATCACGTGGGTATAGATCATGGTAGTCTTCACGTCCTTGTGCCCAAGCAATTCCTGGACGGTTCGTATGTCCGAACCTGATTCCAGCAGATGCGTGGCAAAGCTGTGACGGAACGTATGACATCCGGCATGCTTGGTGATGCCAGCAAGGTGAACCGCCTTCTTGACCGCCCGCTGCAACGTGCTTTCATGAATGTGGTGTCGTCTCCGTGCACCGGATCGCGGATCGGTAGAAACGTTCTTCGCCGGGAACACATACTGCCATGCCCATTCATACTTCGCGTTCGGATACTTGCGCTCAAGAGCATATGGAAGCTCTACCTCTCCGTAACCGCGCTCGGTGAAGACCTGGTGCAGTGCCTTTGTCCGTTTCAGATGTCTCGTGAGATCGGGAATCACCGCTTCCGGCAACACGGTGATCCTGTCCTTGAAGCCCTTCCCATCCCGAACGGTGATCTGTCTCTGCTCAATATCGATGTCCTTAACTCGCAGTCGGTGACATTCCATCAATCTCAATCCGCTGCCATAGAGCAAAGTTGCCATGATCGCCTGCGTACCGGTGAGAAACGAGAGTACCCGTTCTACCTCTGTGCGGCTGAGTACGACAGGGAGTCGTCTCGGTCGTTTCGCTCGTACCGCGTCCACATTGCCAACTTCTTTCTTCACGACGTGTCTGTACAGAAACACCAACGCATTGAACGCCTGATTCTGCGTGGATGCGCTCACCCGTTCCTTCTCGGCAAGATGACTGCAGAACAGTCTGACTTCGCGTGCGCCCATCGTATTCGGGTGCCTTTTGTTGTGAAAGTGGATGTAACGTCGCGCCCAGTATACGTAGGATTGCTCGGTACGATAGGAGTAGTGCTTCATTCGTAGAACCGAGCGAAGCTCATCCAGTAGCTTCGGCTTTTTGGGGATCTGATTGTCTTCCATATCTATGAAGACAGCCTTGAACCCGCTTCTGCTTCAACACATCGGAAGAAATGGAGTATTCAGCCAGATATCGTTGCCCGTCTGCGGCAATGGCGCTACAATAGCTGCGATGGTGCTGTATTTGCGGCGAAACGGACACATTTTCTCCGTATAGCACACCGAGTTGACGTACAATGCCGCTGGCGCAACGTATTTCCGTCTGCTATAGGCGGTATTGCGGTACAATCAATCGTTATCCGTAATCGTAGAAACCTACACTAATGACGATGAGAAAATAGCGGCGAACGGGGACGACGAGCCAACACCAAAATCCATCCGAGTGAATGAACCCGGGTCTCGGGCGCGATACGATAGGAAGGTCAACGGCATCAAGTTCACGACATGCGATCAAAAACCGCAAAGACATATGGATATCAAAATAGCCAATATGACGGTGTTCCTTACGATCGGACTCACGTGGATAAGCTTGACGTGATGTTAACAAACAGGTTAACATGGTCACGTGCGCCAAATTGTGTTTTATCGAGTCGCCAACGGGAAGAATCCGATCGAAGAATTTCTGGACAATCTCCCGGCAAAAGACGCGCAGAAAGTAACGTGGACGCTGAAACTCATTGAAGAGCTCGAGGTACCGCCGAAGACATACTTCAAGAAACTGGTGAATACCGATGATGTTTGGGAGGTACGGTCCCGAATTGGGAACAATGCATATCGACTATTGTGTTTCCAGTACAAGAACAACGTGGTCGTACTAACAAATGGATTCAGGAAAAAGACGCAGAAAACCCCGAGGAACGAGATGAAACTCGCCGAAGACCGTAAGGCAGATTGGTTAAGGAGAAACGGATGAACGATCTGAAGAAATACGTTGAAAAACGGAAACAACACGATCCGGAGTTTGCGAAAGACTATGATTCGGGCTATGAAAACTTCAAGATCGGGGAGGTCTTGAAACAGGCCAGGCTTGAACAAGGACTAACGCAGGAAGAACTGGCAGTTCGACTCCACACCAAAAAGACGGCGATTTCGCGAATCGAAAACCATGCTGAAGATATCCGACTTTCTACTTTAGAGAAGTATGCCCAAGCTCTCGACAAAGAACTACACGTGGCAATCAAGTAACGGAAGAACGACGACGGATAACAAATCGGTCCACCCGACCGTTCCTTTGTCACGGCGCTTGCATCCGCAACCGCCGCGCCAAGCCTTCGCTTCGCTCAGGCCGGAGCCGGCGGGTGACCTCATCGTTATACCGCCATAAATGGAGGTAAAATGGATAATATCCAAGCAGAAGAGAAGTTTAATTCCGTGATTGAACATAAAAATGATGCTGTTCCCGTGCATCAGCTGTTTTCATCGGACTTTTTTGTTGGTATTGGCATTCATAAAGACTTACACATTTTTGAATTAGAAGAGACGACTTGCTTATACCATAGCAGTGTGCAACTACCGATGGATGTGCCTGTAGGGACAAGAGCCGCTTTCCCAATCGAGTCGCTTAAAGACTATTGTTGCATAATTACGCCCGAATGCCTTGTTGAGCCTGCTGGCTACGTTTCGATTCTTCATGAAATGGTACATTGTCACCAAGGCAGGACGTGTGAGTTGGAATTGAAGAATACGCTACAAATCCACCAAAAAGCGGTCCAAGCCAATGACTATATGTGGGAACTGAATCATCAATTTCCTTATTCAAACCTTCTTTTCCGTAGCTTGATAGAAAATGTATCGGGCTGGAGTGCTGCTGATACCTCAGCTATTTTAGTGAAGCTGAAATCCGAATTGAGCCAAATGGATTACGAATATATGATTTGGCAAATATGGAAGGAAGGATTTGCTAGATTTACTGAAAACATTATCCGCAGATCGGATAGTCTACCAGAAAATGTAGCAGGCAATAACTCTTCAAAACCAGACCGGCAATCGTTGTATTACGTTGGTGATTTCATATGGCGGCAACTAAAGAAAAAAGACAGGAATCTAGTAGCTAGTATTGGTGAATCATTTGGCATAATATTGAATATGATGGCGGTATAACAATCGCTGGAGCAGACAAAGCCTTTGGCACGCGGAGTTGCGCCCTACGGGGCAATCCGCGTGCCAAGCCCTTCGCTGACGCTTCGGGCACGGCTTGGCTGCTCAGCTCAGACGTTATGAGGCTTGAAGAGCTTTCGTTGTAGACCGATGGCTACTCGTCGAACCTGGCGCAGTCGATAGCGCAAGCCGGGAACTAAGAAAGGAAAGGACCTTCCTGTCTTCGCTCTTCTGGTGGACCTCGTGGGATGGGGAAGTTCCTTCGAGTCACCGATGGAAAGCGAAAGAGTCAGATCGGTCATCTGGGCCTCGGTTTTCCTCCCGGCTATCCGCAGGGG
>WJLA01000038.1 GCA_014728765.1 Candidatus Peregrinibacteria bacterium | reverse complement strand
ATCCTAGAACTTTGGCAATTTTTTTCTTTATCCAGTCGAATGGAAATAGTGAACGTTGGACTTTTTCCAATTCTTGATCAATTTTGGCGTTGTAATACTCTTGTTCTTGTTCAAAACTCCAACCGGTGGGGACGTGAGTTGCGTCTTGCTTCTTCTTATATTGGTAACTTAGAACTCGTTCTCTTTCCTTATCCATATCTTCCTCGGTCAGAATTCCACCCAAAGGTAAATCACAGTAGGGATCATGACAGTCAAAATCAGTCATAGTTTTTTATTTACAAACACATAAAACAATATCACAAACAATTGTTATTTTGCAAAATCTAGGTATCCTGAAAATCGAATAAAATGCTTATGACACAATTGCTCTACAATTTGAATGAAATGCAAAAAGATGCTGTTCTGACCAATCAAGGACCTGTATTGGTTTTGGCCGGCGCAGGTTCGGGAAAAACCAAAGCTTTGACTACCAGAATTGCCTATTTGATTCAAGAAAAGGGCATCAGCCCTTGGAATATTTTAGCGGTCACTTTCACCAACAAAGCAGCCAATGAAATGAAATCAAGAATACTAGAAATGCTGGGAAGAGCCGATGATGATTCTGCTATTCCCAATGTTGGAACATTCCACTCGATATGTGTACGAATTCTCAGGAAGCACATTCATGAGCTGGGCTATGACAATTCTTTTGTTATTTATGACACTACTGATCAGCAAATTTTGATGAAAAGAGTTCTGGAAGAGCTACAACTTGATGCAAAGCAGTTTAATCCGAAGGCCATTTTGAATTTTATATCCAATGCCAAAAACCAATTGATCGGACCCAATAAGTATTATCAATTTGTTAATAACTATTTCACTGAAAAAGTTGAAAAAGCCTACAAGGTCTATCAGCGAGAGCTTCAGAAAAACAATGCCCTCGACTTCGATGATATCATCATGAAAACTGTTGAGCTTTTTAGGACCAACACGGAAATTCTAGATAAATATCAAGAGCAATTCAAATTTATCAGTGTCGATGAATATCAAGACACAAATCATGCTCAATACGTTTTGACTAATCTTTTGGCTGAAAAATATCGTAATCTTTGTGTAATAGGAGATTCTGATCAATCTATTTATAGTTTTCGTGGGGCCAATATCCAAAATATTTTGGATTTTGAAAAAGATTATCCGGATGCCAAAGTTATTCTGTTGGAGCAAAATTATCGTTCCACTCAGTTAATACTTGATGCGGCGCATGCCATTATTGAAAAGAATACTCGTCGCAAAGAAAAGAAGCTTTGGACAGAACAAGCACATGGCAGCAAAATAATCGTCAAAGAGCTGTATAACGAAAGACAAGAAGGAGAATACATTGCTGAAGAAATTATTCAATCTCTCAAGAATAACATTTCGGAAAACTATAACGACTTTGTTGTTTTATACAGAACCAATGCCCAATCTCGTGTAATTGAAGAAGCAATGCTTAGATTTTCAATTCCTTATAAAATAATTGGCGGTATCAAGTTTTATGAAAGAAAAGAAATCAAAGATATTATTTCTTATCTGAGAGCAATTCAGAATCCCAATGACAGCATCAGTTTGCTTCGCATTATCAACACCCCGGCCAGAAAAATCGGAAAGAAAACAGTCGATACCATTCAGAATTACGCGATTCGTAACAGTACGACTTTTTGGCAGGCTTTGGAGCAAATAGATCAAATCGAAGCAATCAGAGGAGCAAAAAACAAAGCATTGGAAGACTTCAAAGCATTAATTTCAGAGCTACAGGTGAAAAATAGAGAAAATGCCGTAGGACCGTTAATCAAGCATGTCTTGGAGTTAACAGGCTACAAAAAATTTGTGGATGACGGTTCTGTTGAAGGAGAATCAAGAATGCAAAATATTCATGAGCTTATATCTGTGGCCAGCAAATACAACAAGCTAGATCCGGGAGAATCACTTAGCATTTTTCTTGAAGAAATATCATTGATTACTGATTTGGATAATTTGGATCAAAGTGATAATGCAGTAACATTAATGACTATTCATTCAGCCAAAGGTCTTGAATTCAAGAATGTTTTCATAGCCGGCCTTGAGGATGGAATTTTTCCTCATTCCAGAAGTTTGCTTGAAAGAGAAGAGTTGGAAGAAGAAAGAAGATTAATGTATGTGGCTGTCACTAGAGCAATGGAAAAGCTTTACTTGCTGCATGCTGCTAATCGCATGCTCTATGGGGAATCTCAAGCTAATCCGCCTTCGCAATTTATTATTGATATACCGGAAGAGCTCATAGAAAGGTATTCTCCTCGCATGCATCAACAAATATCTGAAACAAAACTTATCCCTGATGAATCTCCACATTTGGAAAATTCTGATGGATTCTATGAAGAGCCGGTATATAATCCGGACCAAGAACTTAAAGAAGGGGATAGAGTTCATCACACCAGCTTTGGAGAAGGGACAATTATATCAATTCGAGGTGGTGTTGCCACAATTTGTTTTAAGTCGAAAAAGCATGGCATCAAAAAACTTGCACTTTCTATAGCTCCACTTAAAAAATTATAGCTTATCAGCTTGAGCCGCTTTCATTTCTCGCTCTCTTCTTTCCTGATCGAATTTTTCATCTGCAATTTTATAGTATTGCTTGATACTTCTTTCAGTTCCGAATACTACATCAAAGTCTATATCCTCAGTTTGTGTTTTTCTTGCATATTCTTTCAACTCCGATTTGAAATCAAAAGTTTTTGGATTAATATCCAGAATTTGCTTTCTGTTTTTGCAATAAAAAACCATACCTTCAGGCAATTCAACAGATGAAGCCGGTTTCTCCATAGTAGGTCGTTTGGAGCGGTTTTTTCTAAATCTTCTTTTTTGATTAGGCTTATTCATAATTTATTTAAAGATCCATTCTAAATCTTTGCGGTTGATTGGAACCATTATTTTCCGAATTTGAATTTCCACCGCTCGAAAATCGATTTGTAGGAGAGTTACCCAAATAAACGGAATTCATTTTGGGGTTAGTGTCAGCTTTTCTTTGATTAGCTGTCATTGTATCTTTTTCCATCATTTTCTTCATTTGTTCATAAACTTTGTTTTTTTGATCAGGAAATCTTTCGGAAGAGACTGTACTTGCCGCATTTGAAGCAGAATTATCTTGCGCCGCAACGATTTTTTGATCACTATTTTTTTGAATATTTGAACTTGTCGGTTTCATTCTTTCATAATTCAATTCATTTTTTTCCTTCTGCTTATTTTTCCCCTCATTTTTGCTGAAATTAAGATAACCGCCAACACAAACCAGAACAGTTGCAACCATTGCGATCATAACTCCATACTCTGAAGTTTTTGAGAGCAAATTCAAGCCGAATTTTGGATGAAAATAAGCGGAATTTATAACTATTAACAAATACATTGACCCGAATCCGAAAGCCATTTGATAAATACCTCTTTTATTGAAAAAATTTTCACCGAATGCAAAAACCAAATTAGCAATACTTAAAGTCATAATTGAAAATCCCAACAAATAAAGTGGACCATTCAGTGCGGTGAAAGAATCACCGGTGCTGAGAGCGTCAACATCGCTATACCAAGGCAAAAATAAACTAATAAAAAGTAAAATTGAACCTATCAATGCAAGCTTTTTATCTCCTGACAAATCCTGCCAAAAACGAAAAGTCAATTTCTTTGAGTTTCCCTTTTTCATTATAAGATATTTTTAAATTGAGGAAAGTATATATATAGCTAGTGACAAAATCAACAACTTACACTAAAATGCCAGCGAATTTCTAAACAATAGAATGAAAATTGCAATTGATATCCGAGAAGCCGATGGAGAAAAAACAGGTAAAGGCTATTATACATATGGTCTTGTCAGTGAAATCCTGAAACAAGATCAGGAAAATCAATATATTTTATACACAAATTCTCATAAAAACCCTTTTCTTGCTCAACAAAACGTTAAGCTTAGAACAATAGAAGCTTCCGGCTTTAAATGGCATTGGAGGACTTTACAAGATCTGAAAGTTGAAATGCCGGATTTATATTTTTCGCCTACCAGTTTTATCATTCCGGCAATGGCTCCAAAATCATTAAAAACAATCATTACCGTGCACGATTTGGTTGCATTTTTGTTTCCAAAAAACCATAACAAAAAAGCCGTTTTAATTGAAAGAATGACTCTTAAAATGGCTATCAAAAAAGCATCAAAGATTTTTGTCGTATCTGAAAATACACAAAATGATTTGATTCAACTTTTTGCTTTGCCTCAATCAATAATGGCTGAAATACCTTGTGCTCCCAATGATAAATATCGTGTTGAAATCAAGGCTAACGATGTAGAAAAAATCAAGAAAAAATTCAAACTTCCTGAACATTATTTATTGGCGGTTGGCACACTTGAACCTCGCAAAAACTTTATTAATTTAATCAAAGCCTTTGTTATAGTTAAAAGAAAATTTCCTGATTACAAATTGGTCATTGTAGGTAAAAAAGGCTGGAAACACAAAGCAATTGATGAAGCGGTGGTTGAATACGGTGTAGCCGAGGATGTAATTTTTCCGGGCTATATGAAGGATAATGAATTACATGTGGCTTATCATGCCGCGTCGGTATTTGTTTTTCCTTCACTATATGAAGGTTTTGGCATTCCTCCTCTCGAAGCTATGGCT
>WJLA01000037.1 GCA_014728765.1 Candidatus Peregrinibacteria bacterium | reverse complement strand
TAGTTTTTTTCGTTGATTTTTACTGAATCAATACCTCTTGGAAAAAATAATCTATCAGCAATATCAACCATTTGAGAATCTTTTAAAAAAGTATTAATGTCAGGACCAGTATAGTCACGACCTTTCATTATTTCCCAATTCATAACTCTGTCCAAATAAACTGTCATCAATTTTTTACCTAAATTATCAGGATCCACCACAGCTGTCTCTCTGTCTTGATAAGGATCTTCAAAAACATATTTTTTCTTTCTTTCGCCTTTTTCATCTTCAACAAATTCAATTCTCATACTTGTTTTCCAGCCACCTCTATAATTTACAGTATATCTACCATTACCATGAGAAGTAAAAGATACATGACTATCTTTATCAAGATTATCAACATTAAGATCTAACTCCTCTAATTCTTGATCAGACAAATCTTCATAAGGAACAACCGACTTTTCATATTCTTCATCTTCTTCTTTTGCTAATTTTTCTTCTTCTAGTAGTTTTTTCTTTAATTCTTTTATTTGATTTATCCATTCTTGATCTGACACATCGGAATAAGCTAAATCAATCATTTTTGAAACAACAGCATTCTTTTCCCTGGTTAAATCAAATATTGCAAATTGCATTTCAATATAATCGTCAAAAACACTGTCAAAATATCTTCTTATGGCCACTTTTTTTTCTTGATCTCCTTCATTATCAAATTTTTGATAATCAACAAAATAATTCTTTGAAAAATCTTCATAAAAATCATCTCTGTTGATAGTCGCTCCAGGCTCTAAAAATTCAGCTAATTTATCTTTATTATCTACAAAAAACCGATCTGTAGAATTATAGATTTCCTTTCTTTTTTCACTTATTTTAGGTTCATCTAAATCACTGTATAAATCATAAGCTAAATCAACTGATCTTGCTTCCAAAATATCCAATCTGGCATAGTCCATTTCCTGAATAAGTTTTTCTGTAACATACTCAGTCAAAGTCTGATCATATTCCTCATCTTCTTGCACATTTTTTTTATATTGGTCCAACCATCCTTTTTCATTGGTAAAAAATTTTGACTTGAAAAATTCCGGCTGAATCGATAAATCATAAATTTCAGTATACATTTCCAATAAGTCCTTATTCTCATGAATTAAATCATGAAATTCTGCAGACCTGGGCTTTATGTCAATTTTCATCAACTCTATAGCAAAAGTTTCTTCAGCTGAAGATTTCTCTTGCCCTTCCTGCCTTGCACTTGCAATTTTCATTTTTGCTCTTTCTGCTGCAAATTTTCTTCTCTGCTCTCTCGACTTAATTCTCGAAATAACCTTCTCATTCTCAGAAAAATCTTTTTCTATTGGCCTAAATTCCCTTGGTGTCTGACTTGGTCCGGACATATTAAACTATAATGATTTAAATATTATACAATATTTCAATTAATATTACAAATACTTAACCATATATGTTCCCTCTAAATTATATCCAAGCTTTCGATAGTATTCTCTCACTCCTATTCCGGAAATTACGGCAAGTTTCTTATAACCGTTTTTTTTGGCAATTTCCTCTGCTTTAAACATCATTCTTCTTCCAAGACCAATATGTTGCGATGGACCGGCATCCGTTTTATCTATTTTCACCTGTTCTCCATAAGTATGCACCTCTCTAACCAAAGCGGCACCTTCCAATTCTTCTATAAAGTGTTTCTTACCGGAAAGGCTTTGTGATGTAAAACGAAGACGTAAAAGCGAACATAATTTATCATCTTTTGGATAATCATAGGTGATAAAAAACTCTCTTCCATCCGATGCATCAAATTCATCTATATTCATCTCCAAATCGTTAATATTAACCTCAATGTCCTTGATTTCCCTTGTTCTTATATCTTTAGATACTACACCTTTTTCTAACATCCTTTTTTCAACCAATTGTCTCAAATTTGTTATTTTACTGCCACTGATTATTCTTGTAGAAGGAATATCCCTATACATTCTTGTAACTCTTACATATTTCGGAAAATATTTTGAAATTTCAACCAATAAATCCACAAGCTGATCATCTGAATAAGATTTATATTTACCTTCCTGATACACTTTTTCCAACTGCGACCAAGGAACAACCACACATGGATAAAGCTTTATCCAGTCCGGTCTGAATCTGGAATCATCAAATAGCATTTTCATATCATGCAAATCAATTTCTGGCGTAGAACCATATAGATTAGGCATCATATGAGTATTGATCTTGTAACCGGCATCTCTGATTAGTTTGATTGCATGAGCGGCTTGAGCAACCGAATGACCTCTCTTGTTCATATCTAAAACTCTGTCATTTAGAGATTGCAAACCAATCTCAATTTTTGTACATCCAAGCTTTCGAAGCCTTCTTAATTCTGCCGGATTGATATGATCCGGTCTTGTTTCATAAGACAAACCTATGCATCTATGATCGGATTTTTCATTTATATCTTGAGCAGCCTGAAGAGATCTGACTGGCTTATGCGGATAATTCAAAGCATTATATATTCCGCGAGTAAAATCAGTTTGATAACGTTTTGGATAAAATGAAAATGTTCCACCTGAAACAATAACATCAATTTTATCAGTATGATGACCGGTTTTTTCGAGACTCATCAATCTGTTTCTAACCTGTTTATAAGCACTGAAATCATTCAAAATAGCCCTCATCATCGCCGGTTCATCTGACAAATAACTTTTTGGCATTCTAGGCTCGGTTGGGCAAAAAATACACTTTCCCGGACATGGATAGCCTTTAGTCAAAACTGTAATATTTGCTATTCCTGATTTTGATCTTATGCCCCTTTTTCTTATCAACTTCCAAAACCATTTTTGCTCTTCAATTTGACCTTCAGCAATCATATCTCTATAAGCTTTAATAAGCTCCACATTCGAGGCGGAAGGCAGTTTATAATTCAAACTATATCTATTCTTAACAGCTTGCAGCTCTTTTGCATCCTTAACATTTGAATTAATAGCATCAAGAATTAATTCTCTATGTATTTTTTGAATTTTTTCTCTATATTGTTTAGGACTTGTTATAATCATTGCTTTTTAATTTCAGTTTACAATTAATATAGAAAAGTCAATCAAAATGCAAATATGAATGACAAAACAACAAAAATTTTACTTAATAAAGTAAAAAGCTCATACAATCAAATAGCAAATGAATTTTCTGATACAAGAGTTTATCCTTGGAAAGAATTTGATTTATTTAAACCATATTTGCAAGAAAATGACTTTATTATTGATTTAGGTTGCGGAAACGGAAGATTACTCAACTATTTATATAAAAAATATTTAAATAATAATTTCAAATATTTAGGAATTGACAATTCTGAAGGTCTTCTAAAGAAAGCAAAAGCAATACATGACGAAGGTTTATTTATTTTGGGTGATCAACTTGAAATTCCACTTGCTGACAATAAGGCAGATATTATTTTTAACATAGCAGCTTTTCATCACATTCCTAGCTATAAACTTAGAATGAAAGCTTTGAAAGAAATGAGAAGAGTATTAAAAAAAGATGGCATACTAATCATAACAGTTTGGAATTTATGGCAAAAAAAATATCTAAAATACACAATTAAGGCTATTCTCCTATCTATTGTTACTTTTGGCAAATATAGCTTTAACGATTTCTTTATTCCTTGGAAAAAAAACGATGGTAAGGTTTTATCAAAGAGATACTATCACAGCTTTCTACCTTCAGAAATTAATACTCTATGCAAAAAAGCAGGATTTGAAATAGTTGAAAACTTTGCTGTAAAAAAAGGACAAAAAGTATCTTTCTTAAATTCTTTCAACTATTGTTTAGTTTTAAAAAAACTATGAAAACAAAACATACGGCTGACATTTTAGACATACCTATCACAACCTTAAATCAAAAGGAAGTTATTGAATTTATCATCAAAAGATTAAAATCAAATAAAAAAACTTTTCTCACGACACCCAATCCTGAAATTTTGTTAGAAAGCCAAAAAAATGCAAAATTGAAAAACATTTTAATGCAAACTGACCTAAACACTCCTGACGGCATAGGCTTGCTGTGGGCTGATAATTTTTTACTTAAAACCAAAAACACTAATTCTAAATTATATCTAGTTTTTTATGGCATAATTTCAGTGTTATTAACACCATGGATCAATAAAAATAAATTACGTATCAAAGAAGTAGTAACCGGAACTGATTTAATGAATGAAATATGCACTTCAGGAATATTTAACGACTATAAATTTTTCTTTTTGGGAGGACAATCTGATGAAGCTGATTCGGCAAAAAAAACATTACAAAACATAAATAAAAAATTAAAGGTAGTAGGCACATCTAACGACGATCCTACAAATGAAAACAGTGTAGATCAGATTAACGAATCTGAGGCGGAGATACTTTTTGTTGCTTATGGTTGCCCTAAACAAGAAATTTGGATTTATGATAATTTATCAAAATTAAAACATATTAAATTTGTTATTGGAATTGGTGGCGCATTCAACTTTTTAAGTGGGAAAATTTCCAGAGCCCCCCGATTCATAAGAAAATTGGGCCTTGAATGGTTGTATAGACTTTTTAAAGAACCGCTTAAAAGATCAAAAAGAATTTTTAATGCGGTAATTGTCTTTCCTTATCAAATAATCAAATCTCGTGTTCAAAAAAGCAATTAGATAGCCTTAATTTATGAA
The DNA here is from genome assembly GCA_014728765.1 of Candidatus Peregrinibacteria bacterium. Lineage (GTDB taxonomy): Bacteria > Patescibacteriota > Gracilibacteria > UBA1369 > UBA1369 > WJLA01. The sequence continues at coordinate 7,919 of WJLA01000037.1, read as the reverse complement.
GTTTTTCTTTTTTCTTTTCAATTTCAGAAGAAACACTCTTAATTAAATTATCTTTGTATAATTCATCTAAAATTTTGATCTTCTCTATTTTTTCCAATTTTGAAATATTTTGAGATGTTATTTTTTTATACTCTTCATTATATTTCATTACTAAAGCCGCATATTTTGACTTCAAAAATCTGATATCTTGCTGATATCTTTTTATATTCAACTCATTTTGATAAATGGAATCATAATTTTCAGTTTGCACAAACCTGGTTAAATATATTGAATTCATCACCGCAACCAAGGCAATGATTAATATACTTTGCAGAATTATATTTAATAGTCTGTACTTCATGATTTTAAAGTAGAGACTATTAAATCAATATGATGGAAATATGTCAATTCAGACTACCATCTTGATAGTTTCTTCACTTTAAATTTCTTGTCATTTTTATCATCATTCTTATCTTCATCTACGTTTTCTTCAGATTCAGAATCAAATTTATCACGAATTTTTTCAATTAAATTATGCATCATTTTCCAACCGGAAGAAATTTCTGACAAAAACTCCAATGGTTCAAACACAATTTGTTTAACCCTACCAGATACTTCTTTCGCATTTTCAGTAACTTTATTAAAATCCCTTAGTATTAAAATCAATTGCAGTATTAAAACACTGAAAAAGATTACCAGAATCAGAAATCCTCCTCCCAGAGCTATATATAAAAAATCAAGTGATGTCATATTTTTATTTTAATAAATTTTTGATAATTTCTGTCACTTTGACCGGATTAGCCTGCCCTTTTGTCTCTTTCATAACCTGACCCATCAAAGCTTTAAACGCATTCTCTTTACCATTTTTATAATCATCTACAGCCTGTTGATTCATTGCTATCACTTGCTTACAAACAGCTTCCAAATCATCTTCATTATTGATTGATTTCAATCCTTTCTTTTCTATTATAACAGCTGGGTCCCCTCCTTCAAAGAACATTGTCTCAAAAACTTCACTTTTTGCAATATTCATTGATATATCTCCACTATTAACCAATTTTATCAAATCAGCGATATTTTCAGGTGAAATTTTCATTTGCTCCATCGATATTTCTTCCTTTTTCATCATACCTAGCATAATACTCAAAACAAAACTCGCTGTTTTTTTAGAATCATTAGATAAATAATATACTTGATCAAAAAATTTATTCAATTTAACATCTTCTACCAAATATAAGGCTTCAGCTTCTGACAAATTAAATTCATTCAAATAACGAGAATATTTTTTATCAGGTAATTCTGGAATTTCAGATTTCAAACTATCCAATAAGTTATCATCCAATATCAATGGTGGTAAATCAGGATCAGGAAAATATCTATAATCGTCTGAACCTTCTTTATTTCTCATGAAATATGTTTTTCCAGTTGTATCATCATATCCGACAGTAGAATCAAATGTGGGAATTTCTCTATTTTCCCACAAATTACTTTGTCTTTTGATTTCATATTTGATAGCGGTTTCAAGAGATCTGAAAGAATTTAGATTTTTTATCTCAGCCCTTGGATATAACTTTTCTTCACCCTTCGGCCTAAGTGAAACACTTGCATCAAATCTCATCATCCCTTTTTCCATGTCAGCATCACTTGCTTCTGTATATTTCAATATCATTTGTACTATTTTCGCATAAGCAACAGCTTCTTCAGCAGAAGAAATGTCAGGTTCCGAAACTATTTCCATCAAACCAACTCCTGATCTATTAAAATCCACAAGACTTCCGCCTTGAATATGAGTTAATTTCCCTGCATCTTCTTCCAAATGCAATCTTGTTATTCTAACTTTTTTCTTTCTATCCTCAATTTTTATTTCCACATATCCATTTTCACTGACAGGATTTTCAAATTGTGATATCTGATAACCCTTTGGTAAATCAGGATAGAAGTAATTCTTTCTATCAAAATAAGATTCTTTGTTAATTTTGCAATTCAAAGCCATAGCAGCCTTAACTCCCTTATAAACCGCATCTTTGTTCACAACCGGAAGTTGACCGGGAAATCCCATGCTAATCTCACTTACAGTTATATTTGGCTCTTTTCCAAAATATTCAGCACTATCGGCACTGAACATTTTAGTTTTTGTGGAGATTTGTGCATGTATCTCCAATCCAATTACAACTTCCAATTGATCAGCTTTATATTTTTGTTGAGTCATTTTTTTATTTAAAACATATAGATTCTACAAAAACTATTGATATTTCTCAAATTCTTTTATAAAAACCCTTTCAAGTTTTTTTAGATCAAAATCATTGCTTAATATCAATTTAAATTTTGCACAATGTGAAAAAAGATATTTTTGTTGCTTTGCGTATTCACACAAAACAGGAGCATCAACCCATATCATAAAATCAAGTAATGACTGATATTTTTGAATATTATCAGCCTCAATCACAATATTTCTTTCCCTTCCCACTCGATCAATCTCCTTTTGAGCTTCATTAATCAATAATGGGTCAATTATGTTATTGAGTATACGCATTTTTAAAAAATCTTTTCCAATGAAATTTTCTAACTTTTTTTCTTTTAAAACTCCTTTACTTGTAAAAAATTCTTCGCCGAAATAATTGTATATTTGTCTATACCCATCATTTTCATAAGAATAAAGCTTTTTTCTGAGCAATTTCTCATCAACATGCACAAATCCTGTCATAAAACTGACAACACTACTTTTACCAACACCTCTATACCCACCAATTCCAATAATCATAATATTCCCAGATCTTTATAAGCCTTTTTAAAACTTGTCATTGCTTTTTGATATTCACTTTTGGAAGGTTTATAACTCATTTCATGCGCAATTTTATTTCTGATTTTATGAGCAATCCAAACATCATCAATATTGGAAAATAATCTTTTCGATTGCTTTAATTTTTCCCCCAATGATCCTTGATAACCTTTTTTAAATAATATTTCATCAAGTAACTTATCAGCATCCAATATTGCATGTTTATAGTCTTTTTCTCGCCTGATTTGTTCATAATATCGTATGAACTTTTTGATATCTTTTTTGGAAAATTTTGAATGCTTATATTTTTGTATCCATATCATTAAAACAACACCCAATATAATTATGAGTATAAGAATTGTCAGTAATGATATTATTTCATTCATACTAATAATCTACTTCAATTTCATTTAATTTATCGGCATGTTGACTGATCATGCTACCAAGCAAGCTCTTTAAAGTATTAACATCCTTCAAGCTTTTGTTAGACATAAATTCTTCCTGATATGATAGTATCAAACTTTCAACCTTAGCCGGATTAATAGCATCCGGCAATTCAACGCCCACTGTTCCTCCTTGCCTGTTGATTTGAATAGAACCAAAATTAAAAACTGTTCTCCAAAAACCTTGCACTGCATATGTAGTACCTTCAATCATAGCATATTCAAGCCTGATTGATGTCCTATCAAATGGACCATTCCATTTAACATCAATCAAACTGGCATTTGTTATCAATAAAGCGTCAAAATACCAATTAAAGATCAATTTATTGATAGCAATAACACCTACCATCAACCATATCATGAAAACAAACCAAATTTCAGGAAATAAATACCAAAAGAAAATAGGTAACAAAAAACCAAAAAATACAATTTTTAAAAAATCCTTAACCAAAATAAACGGATGTCTATGTACAATATCGATTATCTGCTCGCCCGGATCAAGATGAGGAGCAAACAAATAATAAACAAATTTACCGATTTTTTTTTCTTTTGCCATATTTTTATCTCTTTCTATAATTCTACACTTGTATTATTTGTCTAGTAAAGTTAAATTGATCATGTTTATAAAGAATTTCATGAAGAAAGAAAAAAAAGGTAAAATTTTGAAATTTCTGGAAAAAAAAATAAATAATACCAGTTTAAGTAACAATCAGAAAAAAAATTTCATATTTACGGCGGATATTATAATTAATTTGATAGTAATTGTGGCACTTGTACTATTCATCAGAACATTTTTAATTTCTCCATTTCAAGTTTTCGGTGTCTCTATGTGTAATACATTTAATTATCACAACGAAAGATGCATAGACTCCTTTGGAGACTACATCATCATTAACAAAAGTGCATATTTGGAACTTCCCGGATATACAGTTGGCAAACCGGAAAGAGGAGATGTTATTGTTTTTCATCCGCCACAAAATCCAAATCAGTTTTATATAAAAAGGATAATCGGCTTACCTGAAGAAACAATAAAATTGATTGATGGCGATGTATATTTGATCAATGAAGAACATCCTACTGGCATAAAATTGGAAGAACCTTATCTTTCAAATGAAAATAGAGGAAAAACCTTTGCACTTGATGAAATTAGTGAATTCGATATTCCTAGTGGAAAATACTTGGTCCTAGGAGACAATAGAACAAAAAGTTCAGATTCCAGATCATGTTTCAAAGACAGCTTTGGCGCACCTGGCTGTGATAATGCTGAAATTACACCTTATCTTTCCATCAATAACATTGAAGGAAAAGCCGCTATAGTTCTTTGGCCCAATCCTAGAATCATCTACAGTCATGATTATCAAGAAATAAAATAATTTCACTTGTAAAGTAATTTTATGTAACTTTTCTTTATTTTATTATTGTAACTTTTGAGATGCAGAAAAAGTTTGACATTTATGGCATTTGTTGGTAAATTAACACCTTATTTTTGATTGTTCCTTGAAAATCAGATCGGATAGAGAGCTTTCTGTTTGTTTTTTTTACTAAATCGTAATTATTTTTCGAGTTTAGTGGAACCAGACAGAAAATCTCTCTATCTGTTGTTATATAAAATATTCCTGGAGTGAATTTAGTGTATTTCGTACATTAAGTTCACTCCAGGATACGCCTGGAGAGAAAGGTAAACATGAGTGACCAAACCCGCAATGGTGGTCCGCCCCCGATGCCAAAGCGGGGGCGGCACCAAGGCAAAGAACCCGACGAAAATCGTCGGGGACAGGGGGTTGAAAACCCCTGGGACAACCAAGACGACAACGAAGCGGATCGAGTTACGATCAAGCCACAAGCTAAAAACGACAACCCCTCCTCCTTGGAGGGGCAAAACAAGCAACCCAAGGAGGAAAAAATGTCACACTTCAAAAAACCACTCTTCATTGTCGGCGGTATTGCCGGGGCCATCGCCATCTTGGTACTTCTCATTGGAGTGCCGAAATGGTGGAAAGCAAACTCCGACGCGGGGTCTCAAGAGCTCAGCAGTCAGAGCGTCGACGGCTCAACTCAACTCCTCGAAGCACCGCCTGCAGCGCAAGCAGAACCTGCAGACAAGACTGATGAGCCCGAACCCGAGCCCGAGCCCGCGCAGACAAGCCCGCAACCCTCTACTCGATCTGCTGCTGGTGGTGTTTGCGCCGAACCGGCCAGCTACTGGCAAGATGAGCTACTCGACGAAGAGCGACTGAGCTCGAACTACTGTCAGGACAACCCTGACAAGTGGTACGTCGTAGGGTGGCATGACGAGCACGAGCTTGTCGTAGTACCGCTCTGTGGCACCGAGACATTCCAGCTCGACGAAGTGGAAGAAATTGCCAAGATCCTGGTGGGACTCGCAATCGGCGATCTCACCAAACCTGGCTGGAAGGAATTCCATTCGGAAAATGAGAGGTGGTGGCTACGCCATCAGAAGCCACTCAAAAACAGAGTGTGGTTCAGAGCGCACACCGAAATGTGTGAAGCTATCCCACTGCACAACCCGCTTGTGCTTCGATTGGGAGATGCATCTCTGGACTGCTCTCAAATTCGAGGCATGGCTGGCGACAGCGATCTGCTTCGGCAGATGCGCATTGCTTGTCGTCTGCAGGAGCAAGGCCCCTACGTCCCCAGAACAGTAACCGCTCCAAGCAGAGCAAAAACTGGAGGTGGAAAGAAAAAAGTCGTACCAGAACCGAAGGAGCCGGAATACGTAGAGGTTCCCCCCACTGTCGATCCTCGTCCGTATGAGGATCGACAGCTCTGAATCCTCGACTACCGACTAATTAAATTTAGTCGTAAAACAACAGATAGAGAATTGTAGCCCCGTCACTTGCTGTGACGGGGCTCTTCTCATTTTCATAATTATTATTCTTTTGCCACTATATAAAACTCAATCATAGTGATAGTCCCTATCAAGAGCAGGCCGGACCACCATGTTAAAACTCCCAGTAATTGAAAAAGCAAACTACCAACTGCTATCATGGTCAATAAAATACCTTGACGTAAAGAAATGTTTATATGATTATAATAAATTTCATTGCGATTTAGCCATAATCTCAAATAAAATCCAATCACAGTAAAAGTTGAAACCAAAGCGAAAAAAAGACTAATAAAAAACATTCCTAAAGCCAGTCCCATTGATTCAAATGGATCCAATTTATTAATTACCAAATAAAATGCTATCCAACTGATTAAACCGGCAAACGCAATAAACAAAATGTATTTGTTGTGAGTCATGTTTAATTTATATCTCAATCTTCTTTAGTAGTACAGGAATTTTTGTCATATCTGCCAACATAACCTGCCTCAGCGCCGGATTATATAAAGCCGCTGCAGGATGATACATTGGAAAAATAACCTGTTTTTCAGACCAAATACCTTTAATTCTTTTTGCTTTTCCATGTGCCTCAGAAATTCTAAGTCCAGGCAAAAACCTCTGCATTGAATGCCTACCTAAAGTTACTATCAATTTTGGTTTAATCAATGAAATTTGTGCTTCTAAATATCTCCAACAAGTATTAACTTCTATTTGTTCGGGATCTCTATTACCTGGAGGCCTACATTTAACCACATTAGTGATAAAAACATCATTTCTTGATAAACCAATCGATTCTATTAATACTGTTAAAAACTTCCCTGCTGCTCCTACAAACGGCTTTCCTTGTAAATCTTCATCTTTCCCAGGCCCTTCACCAATAAACATTATTTCAGAATCAAAAGAACCGGTACCAGGCACTGTATTTGTTCTTCCTTCACATAATCCGCAAAGACGACACATTTCTATTTGTTCTTCTATGGATTTCAAAGCCTCATGTTTGGCGTTCATTTAAACTTCTTTTTAAAACTATACTAACTAATAATAATGCTATTCCAACTATTAAAAATAACAATGAGATTCTTTGAATTTGAAAAGAAACCAATCCCATCAAATATTCTGAAAATTCTAATGTAGCTGAATCCATTCTTCTGAATAATGAATCACCCAAAATGAATTCCGCTATACTTTTCACAAAAAAGCTTAAAGCAAGACCAATAATTGCAGCTAGAGCGAAAGCAAAAGATTGATATTTCAAAATCAAAGAAAAAGGTTTATAAAGAATAAATGCTATTAAAATCAATATAACCAATAAAGATAATAACAAAATATCACGATAAAAATTTACCTCACTCAAAAGTTTAAGAGGCAATGTATCTTCTAAGCCACCTATTTCATTGGGAATAGTGTCATAAATTGCAACTTCAAAATCACTAATTAATGGAGCAATAACCACATCATAATCAATTCCTGGAGGAACACATCTCGGATAATCATCCAAAGTCAACTCGTCTGAAACATTACAACTGGGCAAATCTTGATAAATATCATAAGCTATTTGATTCGAAGCTGTTAAAAGACTATTTCTTAGTGGCACAAACGATATTTTAACATCTTCAATTATCCCTTTATTAACATTTAAAATTATTTCTTCTACTTGACTGATAATTTGACTGTAGACACCCAAAGTAAAACTTTCTCTGACATAATTCTCAATTTCTTGATTGGTAAAGTTTGAAGCAATAACATCACTTTCTTCTTGAAGTAAATCAACAGTTTTTGTAACAACAAAATCATAACTATTATCAACAAGTTCTTTTTCATAAAATTCAGTATTCAAAAATGTATTTGAAAGAACATAAAAAAGAAATGCCGG
>WJLA01000036.1 GCA_014728765.1 Candidatus Peregrinibacteria bacterium | reverse complement strand
GCCTGTAACCATCAACTTTATAGTATCCACCTAAACGCGCTACATGAATAGTTTCTGATTTATCGGGCAGTCGGGTGAGGCGGGTGGCTCTACCCATATACGTTTGGACAATCTCGGGAAGTGTGTTGGAAATCAGTCTCGTGATCGCACGTTTCGAAAATGGATCCCAGACCGTTGAAAAGGGAAGTTCATAAAAGGAGCAATTCGTAGGACTCTGATTGGAAAGTTCACTTTTTTTTCGAATTCCTAGCTCAACTGGATGACCATACTCTTTCAAGGCTTGGGTGAAACGAAAAAACCACCGCTCTGCCCCTCCCAGTTTTTTACTTCCTATAAGATGAAGAGTATGAAGACGATCTTGAGGCATTGTTTAATCATCAGGGTTTGAGCACGCTCATTAGCCGGAAATAAACCTTAATGTCAATCAGAAGATCCGTTTGAAGGAAATAATTATCTCAATTTGATGAATAAAAGTCAAAAACCTGTTGAATGGACTGCTTGAGAATTGTTTGATTTTCAAGTAAAAAAGCATTTTTCTGATCAACTCAAAGCCGACAACTGGTCAAAAGTTAAAATATATTGATATGACGATGAGATATCGAAAAAAAAACTCTATAGATATCCTTTATATAGGTAAAAGCAGACTACACAAAAACAAGGCAAATTTAATACAGACTTTACATACGGTCAATGCACTACAGAATCTAAATATAAATGTTCAACTCATATTACCGCCTATAAAGAAAAGATTAAAAGTTCAAGAAAGGTTACACGAAATTGGAGTAAGTCAAAATTTAAAAGTCAATACTTCAAGACTTCTTCACCCAAATTGGAGCTTCTTCAATTATAATCTTTTTTTCTATGCAAATAAAAAAAAATTAATGAGACAAAAAAACATATATGTAAGATCTCCAGACTTAAGTTTAAAACTCATAAAAATGAAAATAAATCATAGTTTAGAAATTCACAATATATCAGAATTGATAAATAAAAAAAATTTATATTATATTACGAAAGCACATAAAGAACATATTATCAAATGGCTTTTTCCTATTAGCCAAAAAACCTCTGAAAAAATGATAAAATCAGGAGCAAATAAAAATCGTATATGCGTAGTTCCAAGTGGTGTAAACTGTGATTTGTACAAAGATATTCAAGAACTTAATCCCAATAAGAAAGAAAAACTTAAATTAGGATATATCGGAACTATTAGCTATAGTCGCGGTCTTGGAATTATTCAAAAATTATCTTACTGTCAACTAGGAGATATTCATCTAGTTGGAATTAAAGAAGACTCTTTTGAACAGACTCCGGGAGTTAAGCATACAAAATTTATACCTCATTCAAAGATACACTTTTTTTATGAAGATATAGATATTTTATTACTACCTTACCAACATAATTTACCTCATGTGCATTCAATTAGTCCCATGAAACTTTTTGAAGGAATGGCTGCCGGGAGAATAATAATTGCGAGCAACATCCCTCCGATCCGTGAAGTCATCAGACATAATTATACAGGGATTCTTGTTGACCCAGAGAATGTACAAGACTGGGTCAATGCTATTACCTTTCTTAACAAAGACAGAAATTTTGCTTCAATGCTTGCAAAAAATGCAAAAAAACATGCACAAAATTATTCATGGGAAAACAGAGCTTACCACATATCCCACTCATTGAAATTATTGTAATCAATTTCAAACCAGTTTTAAGATCATACTACTGAATTATAGATATTCGATATTTCATTTTAATAAAATAAATATACATATTTATGTCTTCCTACTATTCAGAACCCAAAAAACAATTTTTTGTATATCCATTGAAATATATAAATGCATTATTTCAAAAATGGCAATTGGAAATATTGCCAATAATTGGTCTATATATTTGCGCTATATCTACTTTTATCAGTACATCTTTTTTTAATATAGGTTTTTTTATTATTATTTGCGGTTTGTTAATTAATTATAGATTTTTTTTTCGATATATAAGATTTACTATTCCTTTAATCTGTATATTTTGTATTATATTTATAATTATAAGGACATACCTTGCATCATTTCACAATCCTTCTATATCAAATTTAATGTGGGAACGTTCTTTTGACTGGATAAGGCTCTTCATTTTTTTCTTTTTTGCTCTACCTATAATAAAAGATCCAAAAAGAGGTTATATAGTTTTCTTTCTTGCTCTATTGAGTTTGATCTTCGGAAATTTGTATTTTTTTTATGAGAATGGATTGATAGAATACTTGAGAGGTGCTCGTTTTGGAGGCTATGTTGGAAAACCAATCGCAAATTCATTTTATTCATCTGTTGCCTTGACAGGTATGATTGTATACTTTCCTGAATTAATTAAAAAAAACAGATCTAAACCTATATACCTCTCTCTTCTGTCACTTGCGTCATTTTTTTGCTTAGCTATATTAATTTCAAGTATAGTTTTAAGTTCTTCTCGAGGCCCTTTGGTAGGGTTAATTATAGTCCTTCCACCATTAATAATTTACCAAGCATACAAAAATATAAATGTAATTTTTCGACATTTATTTTTTTACATTTTTTTTGTATTAACAATTATTGGTGTTCTTTCAATTCATTTTTCGTCTTTTTCCTTTCCTTTAAAAAATAGAATTTACAAGACTTTTCATGAAGTTAAAGATGTATATAAACATGGGACTTACAATTCGAGTAGAAATAATGTTTCCATTCGAATTCAAATGTGGCAATTTGGCTTTCAAAAATGGACAGAGCAGCCTTTTATTGGATTCGGCCCTGGAACAACCGAAAAACTAATTACACAAACAAAGATCCAAAAATTGAAGCATACTTCAGGAAAGCCTTATGATCATCTACACAACTACTACATAATGAATATTGTATCTTTCGGAATTGTTGGTTTAATTCTTTTTTCTTCTGTCTTTTTTATTATTTTTATAAATGCTATTAAATTATTTAATAAAAACACAGAAAATAGAAATGACAATTTATTTATAATTTGTTCTTTTGTTTTGATAATTTTATATAGTTTAACAGATTTTAGACACTTAAATCATGATTGGAGATTTTTTTGGATCATTATTTCTGGTGTAGGCTATTCTTTTATATTTTCGCAAAAGAAAAAAATGCTTTTATAGTAACCATTACATTTAATATATTCGAGCTGTCAGCTCTCTAATTAACACTATGTCAAAGCTAGCCATCATCTCCAAGTTCTCTGCTTTTGGCGGTGTTTCAAGGATGATGGTCAACCTGGCCAATGCCCTTTCAGAGCAGAATGTCCGGGTCGATCTTCT
>WJLA01000008.1 GCA_014728765.1 Candidatus Peregrinibacteria bacterium | reverse complement strand
GTCATGGTGTGTATGATGACAGGATATATTGGAAAGAGGCAGTGTCTTTGAAAAAGGGAGGGTATGAAGTGCACGTAGTGGCCATGGGCAACAAAAATGAATCGGGCATTACCGATGAAGGGATTTTTTATACCCAGTTGGAGCGCAAAACCTATTTCAAAAGCCGCGTCATCAACAAACTATACAAGATACTTTTCAAAAAGGAATTCCATCACGAGATATTGAAAGCAGCAAAGGAAATTGGGGCAGGGGTGTATCATTTTCATGATGTCAATTTGAACAAAATTGTGAAGGGGCTTAAACAAATTACGCCGGTTCCCATAATAATTAATGATGTGCATGAACCCTATCCGGAAAATATTATTGACTACAAGTCGTATTCAAAAAAAATAGGTGTTTTAAATCAGTTCATATCAAGCAGGATTAAATTGCTTGAAAAAAAGGCATCAAGGTATTATGACCATATCATAGCGACAGAAGAGGTGGTAGCTAGTAAATTTGTATCGTATACCTGTGTAAATAGGGTGAGCGTGTTGTATAATTATTTTATGGATGATCAATTTGAAACGGATGGCACTGATGAAAAGAGATATGATGGGATCTACACTGGTTCAATAACAAAAATAAGAGGGGCAATTGAAATTATTGAAGCCATTGGTATTGTAAAACGGCAAATTCCAACAATCAAATTTTTGTTCCTCGGTAAAATACATTGTGACAGCTTAAAAGATGAGATGAATTATAAAATTAATAGACTAGGATTAGAAACTAATATTTTTATTGTTGACTCTGTTCCATTTAATGAGGTCGGACATTATTATCTAAAAAGCAAAGTTGGGTTTGGCATTTTTAAGGACAATAAAACACATCGGACAATTTTGCCCATAAAAACATTTGAATATATGGCCTTTGGCCTGCCAATAATATGCAGTTATTTTAGTGTTATGGGAAAGTATGTAACTAAGCATAATTGTGGGATTTTGGTGGATCCGGATAAACCTGAGCAAATTGCAACGGGTTTTATTCAACTCCTTACGAATAATCAGGCAGTGTCAGAAATGGGTTCACTAGGACGTAACGCTGTCAATAATTTTTACACGTGGAATAGCGAAGAAAAAAAGCTTTTGAAAATATATTCAAAACTCTTAGAAGATGGGCCAGTCAAAGCTTAGAAAACTTTTTAACTATATCAGGTATTTCAGAACAAGCAGGTTGCTATTATCCATGATGCATCAGGGATATTTTATTGATAAAGGATGGATTCAATCAAAAAATATTGGAAAAGCCGTTGATAGCCAAGGTAAACCTATCCCCTGGCTTACGTATTCGTTTTTGGATTTTATATCGGATAAAATAGGTAAAGAACATGTGATTTTTGAATACGGATCGGGAAATTCTACTCTTTATTGGGCAAAATTGTGCCATAAACTATACACTGTTGAACATAACCTGGAATGGTACAATAAAATTAAAGCAGAAATACCGTCAAATGTGTCCCTGCAACATTGTGACCTGTCAGATCCTGATCAGTATGCAAATACAATAAATATGAGCAAACTGCAGTTTGATGTCATAATTATCGATGGCAGGGAAAGGGTGCGATGTATCAATACTTCTTCTAAATGTTTGAAAAAAAACGGAATAATCGTGCTTGATGATTCTGAACGTGAAAAATATGAAGATGGGATTCGGTTTCTTGAAAGTGAAGGTTTTAAAAAGCTGGACTTTTGGGGAATATCTCCTGGATATTTTGAAAATAAATGTACAAGTGTTTTTTTTAAAGTATTGTTTAATCAATTTTGTGGAATTGATTAAGTAGTGTTGTTAAACTAATTTAAACTACGTGTTAAAGATTGATAATTGAAAAGCTATGAGCCATTAAATGTGTAAACGAAAATTCATGGGGGTATTCAATAAAATTCCAATTAATCTTAAATTTCCAATTAAAAAGCTTTTTTATTTCGGTACATATTTTCATTGTCTTGCCTGTAATTGCCGAATCAGGAGATTTGAACCAGCCGGGGTAGATCATGAAGCAGTGATAAAATACCAAATAATCGGAGGTGGTTTTTATAGTGAATCATTATGCCCGGTTTGTCGTTCTACTTACCGTGATCGATTAATCATGTGGTACCTTAAATTTAAAATCGACAAAAAAATCCTTAAAAATGGTAAAATCATCCATATTGCGCCGGAATACACTCTTTACAGATATTTAAAGAGAAACAAAAACTATTACTGCGGGGATATTGATCTAAGAAAATATCCGAAATTTAAGCAATTCGTGAAAATTGACATAGTAGACGCAGCGTTTGATAAAAATACATTTGACCTCATAATTTGCAATCATGTGTTAGAACATATTCCAGATGATCAAAAAGCGATGAAAGAAATTTACCGAATTCTGAAACCAGGGGGAATTGCAATTTTGCAAGTTCCAATTTCAAAGAAACTTTTAACCACCTATGAAGATGATACGATAAGTGAACCTGATGCAAGACAGAGAGAATTTGGGCAAAAGGATCATGTGAGAATATATGGCCAGGATTATCCTAAACGGCTATTGAATGCAGGATTAAAAGTAGAAATAGTAGTGCCGGCAAATGGATTTAACTACAGAAAGCATGGTATTAATAAGGAAGAAAGATTGTTTGTTTGCACAAAATAGAAATCCGTATATTCGTTACATGTTTATTACAATATCTAAAAATGGGATTGATATAAAACCTGACAAGAATACCTATTTTTATAATGAAGGTTTTGTTTGGTTCAAGGGATATTTTTTCATGGATGACACCTACTATTCCAGCAAAAAAGCCGCTGATTATTTCAATTCGTTTAAGTCATCTGAACACCTAAAAACATTAATTGGTAAACTTAATGGAGTTTATACAATAATAATCGCTAATAAAACCAACAAGCAACTAATCATTGCGAATGACCGATTTGGTTTTGGTCATTTGTTTTTTGCTAAACAAAAGCATGAACTGAGCCTAAGTGATGGGTTTTGGGAGTTAGCTACTGAAACTGGTAATCACAATATTGATGAAATGGCAATGTATGAAATGTTAAGGTTAAGATATGTACTCAGAGGTCATACAATTGTTCAGGATATTCAAGAAATAGAGCCATCTTCCATTTACACAATAACTTTTAATCAACAAATCAATATTGATCGAGAAGAATATTGGAATTTTCAGTATCAACCAAAATCAATTCCTCTTTATGAAGCATCAAAAAAAATACACTCATGCCTGAATAGCATTATTCGACGGTATACACAGAATGTTTTTCATGGTTCAAAAACAGGATTAAATTTGACCGGAGGGATAGATTCAAGGTATCTGCTGAGTTTATTACTGAAAAATAATCATTCACCCAAAGATCTTTCCGCTTACACGTTTGGGACTAGTCATTGTGAGGACATAAAGATTTCATCCCAACTTACTGAGTTGTGCAAGTTAGAGCATATTACACATATATTTGAAGAACCATTTGATGATTTTTTCAATAAAGATACCATCGATGAAATACTCCATAAAATTGGGCATTCTTGTTTCTATTTTCAAGGGTATGGTTTTTCAAAAATACTACCGTTTTATAAAAATATTGATTATCTCCTAACTGGAGCAGATGGATTTTACATCGGTCTATGTTCTAATAATAAGCTTTTCTCCATAAATAATTCTGAAGAGCTGATAAATTATATTTTAGAGATAAATGCAACTATATTGGATACTAAAAGCATAAAAAAAATCTCAAAATTCAATGTTTGTGAACTAGAGGAACTACTTTACAAAAAAATTCAAAACAAGGTATTAAGTTCAAATTATGATTTAATTTCAACCTTTTTCGACTGGACATTAAAAAATAGGGTAGGAAAATATATTGTATCTATATATGAAATTTTAAATAAGAACACAACCGTTCTCTATCCCTATTACGATTATGAATTCATTGATTTAATGAGCAGTTTGCCTTATAATGTGTTAATCAATCAGAATGCATATGTTGATTCGATGTACAAACATTCATTTGTTGAAGAATACAAGGATTTGGCCAATACACCTGTAGAAAACAGAAAGGTACATCACAACGGGGAAAATTTCATATTAAAAAGAAAAAATAAAAATTTTTTTCAAAAATCTATATCCAAATTATTTGCTAAACCAGAACACAACTATACCTACCCTATATACAAAACTTTTAAGCATTCAAAAAATGATTTCTATAAAATGATAAGGCTACTCACAAAAGATGAATCACAATATTTTAATTCGGTAGATATAATTAAACTTATCAAGAAAAACAGTAGAAATGAAATGTTTTTCAGGTATGGATTATTAGCCATATTGAGTGTTTATCGACTGGAATCAACCTTAACTATTAATCAACAATTTAAAACAAAAAGTTGACGCCTGTAAATAATAATTTTTTCAAAGATTTAACATGGTATCTCATTGGCAGTGCCATTCCTATGTTAATTGGTATTGTCCGTGTTCCAATAT
>WJLA01000035.1 GCA_014728765.1 Candidatus Peregrinibacteria bacterium | reverse complement strand
GCATGCAAACTCCTGACCAGGTGATGCAAAGCTATTGACTAGAAAACGGACGTATTGATTGAGAGTGCTTAATTTTCAGCTCATAGATAATGAAAAAACACAATTTTTATGATATAATATATTGATATAATTTTATCATGAAATTTTCACTTAATCATAAATTAAAGGTTTTTCTGGAAAAATACCATAACCACATTACCTGGTATGGAGTTATATTCGGAATAATTTTGATCGGTCAAATGATATTTTTTGCCATGTATTTATGGTCACTCAGTTCTCCGATCACTTCGGCGGTACAACAATCAATAGATAGTTTAAAATTTCTTTGGCTGATTTCTTTTCCATATGTAATTTTTAATTTAATCGGACTTTTATTGGGGCCACCCAAAAAACCAAAACCGAATCTGAACGATCAAACAACCAAAAAAATAATCTTAAGAATAAGCTATTGCACAAGAGGACAGAATTACCTGTCTTTAAAAAGAAGCTTAAGTTCAGTTGCAAGAGTGTTAAATCAAAAAGTTACTGTTAAAAACAAAAAGATCCACTTAAAAGACTTATTTAAAAATGTTGAAGTTGAAGCTATTACTGATAAAAAACTTCCGAAAATAACATTCCCGAAATCCCTCAAAAATATTACTCACTTTGAAACATTGGTGCCTAAAAATTATCATACTCAAAACAGTACAAAATATAAAGCAAGGTCCTTACACTACAGCACCACAGTCAATCTTTGCGCACCGAATATTTGGGTTTTAAGATTGGATGAAGAAAGCAAAATCAACACTGACACAATCAAAGGGATAATTGAGTTTTTACAAAATCGACAAGACACGGAAATAATCGCACAAGGAGAAATCTTATATAATGCATATCAATATGCCAACAAAATTACCATTACCGCAGCTGACGCAATCAGAACAGGTGATGATTTGGGCAGATTCAGATTACAATATAAAATGCATAAAAATTTTTTTGGCATGCATGGTTCCTTTATCTTGATAAGATCTGATATAGAAAAAAAATACGGATATGATTATGGACTGAATTCGTCAATTACAGAAGACGCATATTTAGCCTTAAAAATTATTGATAATGGATGGAAATTCGGATGGTTAAACGGCAATATTCAAGAACAATCCCCATACAGCTTCAGTGATTTCATCAAACAAAGAAAGCGCTGGTTTGTTGGACTGACTTATGTAGTAAGAGACAAAAGAATACATCTCAAACATCGTTTAACTTTAATGCTATCAAGAATTATGTGGGCGGTTTCCTGGACAGCTTTCTTAATAACAGTTTTAAATATTATTTTCCCATCTGAAACAAACATTTGGATTGCTCAAATCGGCGGACTTATTTTTTCAATTTATATATTGATCTATTTATTGGGAACTGCACGAAATTTACAAGGCAAAAAGCTTGGCACACTCGCAAGGAGTTACATGTATATCTTAACTATTATCTGCATTCCTCTTTCAACCATGCTTGAAGCAATCGGAGTAATTTCAGGAATGATCAATTCAACACAAAAGTTTGAAATCGTTAAAAAAAATTAATTCAAATGCACAAATTCTATATCCGTATATCTGAAAAATGCAGGAGTTATAGGTTTACTAGTGTATATTACACCTGTTTTCATTTCTCCTTTATAACCTTTTAATTGAAAATCTACCGGAACATTTTCAATATTTAAAAATTCTTCATTTCCATAATTTGGTTGATATCCTGTTCTATGATATAGAACGTAACCTTTTTTTATAATTGGTAAAATTACCCCTTTAACATATCCATCCTCTAAAAATTTAACTGTGATAGTGGTTTTAAATATTTTATCCTTATCATCCAACCACCCAAATTGCTCTGGATAAACTTTTTTAAGCTCCGCCAAATCGACTCGACCATTATGATGAATATTAACCTTATAATTAACACACCACGCGGCAGAACATTTGGGTTTTTTATTATTCTTTTTAATAATACTTTTCTTCTTTTCCTTAATCTGCTGCTTGATTTCATCTTTCAAAATGGCTTTTTCCAAGCTTCCATTATTAATAGATACTGTTGATGAATCTGATTTGTTATTCTGATTTTTTTTAAACTTTTTTTCGAATTTACCGTATTCATTAAGCAATTTATTACTTTGTTTCCAATAATCATTGATTTTTTCTTGCCAGACTACACTTTCAAAATTAAATTCACCATTACTAAAGTTTCCTTTACCATCTATTCCATTTACCAAAAGTTCACCCGACTGCAAATAATTTATATTTGCACTCAAAACATTGGCTGAAAGTGCTTCTTTTGCGCTTGCTATCAGGCCACCACCCATTGCCAAGGTAAACACAAATGACACAATAATTGCACTACCCTTAACAATCAGATGTTTTTCAATCTGTCTCGCAGTCTTCTTTTTCAATTTTTATTTTAATTTTATCTATATATTATAACATAAATAATATATATTTCAATACCCAAATTAAAACACTAATATAGTGCTACAAGAACATTTGAATATTTATGAAAATCAAATTAATTCATAAAAGTTAAAGCTATTCCCTTCTTTTCACCTCGTCCTGTTCTACCTATTCTGTGTATATAATCTTCACGTGATTCCGGCATATCAAAATTTATTACATGGGAAACATCATCTATATCAAGACCTCGTGAAGCAACATCAGTCGCCACTAACACATTAACTTTTAGCTTTTTAAAGCTATCAAGTGCCCTTTGCCGTTTTGATTGTGTTTTGTTGCCATGAATTGAGTCGGCTTTAAATCCCAATTTGTTAAGCGATTTACAAAGTTTATCCACACCAAATTTCGTTCTTCCGAAGACGAGAACTTTTTCAAATTCCACTCGCGACAAAAAACCTTCCAACAATTTAACCTTGTCAACGTTTTGATTAATTCTAACAATTTCCTGATGCACATTAACCGCAGTATCACTTGTCTTAACAGATACTTTAACAGGATTATTCAAAAATTGCTGTATAAGGCCGTCAATTGTTTTCGAAATTGTTGCCGAAAAAAACAATGAATGTCTATTTAATGGCAATCCTGAAAGGATTTCTCTAATTTCATTTATAAATCCCATATCCATCATTTGATCAACTTCATCAAGAATTACATTTCTATAATTTTCAAAGTCAATCAGCTTTCTTTTTTGCAAATCTTTAACTCGACCCGGCGTGCCAATCACAAAATTGAAATCCCTCTTCAAATTTCTGATTTGAGTACCCATATTGGTTCCACCAATGCATAGTACTGAATTGACTGAAATTTTTTGAGTAAAACTTCTGAACTCTTTTTCTATTTGAAACGCAAGTTCTCGAGTCGGTGCCAAAATTAAAACCTTTTGTTTTTTATCTATCATCACTTTATTTATCATCGGCAATAGAAAAGCGGCGGTTTTTCCCGTACCGGTATTAGCTATTCCCACCAGATCACTTCCACTCATTATATGAGGTATCGATTGATCTTGAATGGGAGTAGGATCAACATATCCCTTCAAGGCAATGCCTAATTTCAGCTTTGGTTCAAAATCAAAGTCTTCGAAAGTATTTCTGCAAATATACTCTTTAACTTCTTTCTTATTTTGATCAGCTTGATTGTTAATAAGTGCAAGGATATCAAATCCTTTGATTTTTTTAGAAGAATTTCCTCGTTTTCTACGAAAATTAGACGGTCTTCTTCTACCGCCTTTTGATCTATGTCTCATGGTTTTGAAAAATTATGCGCAAAGAATACAACAACAAAACCCAATAGTCAAGAGAACCGTAATATTCCAATAGCTTGGAAAAACCTAAAGTAAACAAAACAGGTTAAATAAAAATCAAAAAATCATTCACAAAACCATTCAATTAAAAAAGCGGGAGTTCTGCCCCCGCTTCAATTTGGTTTAAAAAGTCTCCTTACTACAAATAACCAATATCATCCAACTCCTTGAGAATTCGAGCTACTTCAATACGTTTAACTGGAGCATTCAAACCAAGATTGGTTCCGGGAAACAATTGATATCGATATGAATATGCGGTGTAATCGGAATACCATTGTCTATCTGCAGCATCAAAATAATTTCTACTACCGGGAGAAAAACTTTTATTTCTTAAAACCATTGCCAAAAACTCTACACGACTTACTTCGTTGGCAGGTTTGAATAAACCTGCATTAGGACCGGACTTATAACCGGTTATTATTCCCAAGTTTCTAGCTCGACACACATATTCATATGACCAATCTCTGGAAGATAAATCTGGAAATGGTCTTCCATCACAATAGTCACGACCACTATCAAACTTATCAAATGCCTCCAAAACTATTTTAGCTATCTGATCTCTTTGCAATCTTTCATTTGGCTCAAAATCACCGCTATCAGTACCGGTCATTGCACCGATACTTTTTACATATTCAATTGCGTCACAATCAGGACTATCTGCTGGAACATCGTCAAAACCGGCACATTGATCCGTATTATTATTATCATCATCCTCTTCTTCGTAAACAACTTTAATAACTCCTTCTTCTCTGTCTACGCCATTCACATTATCTACAAAAAGATCAAATTCATAACTTCCCTCTTCCACAATATTTCCGTTACTGTAACGTCCATCCCAATCATAATCATGATAACCACTGCTTAAATCGACATCATTTAGAATAGTATCAATCAAACGACTTCCATCATAAATATACAAGCTCACATTCGCATCATCACTTAATCTGAATGAAATATTAGTATCTTCTTTGTTAGGATCAAATGAATTTGGTGATGCGCTTGCATTTGTGATTTCCGGTTCATTATCAGGTGTGGGAGTCGGCGATGGACTAGGATCCGGTGTTGCAGCTGAAACCGTCACATCAAAGCATGACCACATAGTATTATAGTTATTTGGTCTTGACCAATATCTTTGCTTAAAAGTTCCTTCATCGGTAAATTCACATTCCAATTTATTACCATTTTGAGATCCGCAATCAGCTATCGGATTTTCTTCATCAACAAATTCGTATACAGTATAAGTTCCATCTTCAGGAATAGTAAATGTCACAGTATCACCAACTTCCACTGAAGTATCACTTACTGAACATTGATCTGTATATTCAGATTCCACAATTACAGATGGACAATCATAAGAAATGGCATCAGTGTCACTTACAGGAGGTTGAAACGTATATCCTTGCGTAAAACTTCCTTCATCATAATAAACACAAGTCAAAGTAATTTCATTGTTTGCCGAATCTACACTCGGTGTACCGCAATTAGCATTTTGATTTGTCGAATCAATACTAAAATCAATGATTGAAGTTCCGTAATAATTATCATTCTTTAAAGTATATATAACAGGACTTCCAGGCCTAACCTTAGTTTTTGATGTTGTGCAATAATCCGTTGTAGCTTGCGCACTTACCATAGACGGCACAAAAAAAGCAATTACTGCTAATATGCCGAAAAAACGGGAAAAACGTCTAGAAAATATTTGTTTTTGCATGACTTTATGTTAAAAATACATTTCCATTAAAACATATTATCAAATATTACAAAACTAAAAATATATACTAATTATCTGCTAACTCCATTTTGACAATCGCTTTTGGCTCCTTATTTACCTGGGCATGGCTGGAAATTTTTGAAGGTGTAAATGTTTTTAGAAGAATACTTGGTGCAATTGTGCTAATATTACTACTGTATTTCAGCCTCCCTTCAATTAGATAGGCTTTTAAAAAACTTATTAATTTTGAGATCGCAATTTTTGAACTATAGCTCTTGCCAATTCTTCTTGTCTAGCTTTGTCATCATCATCTGATTGATCTCCAAAGCCTCTTGCAAATGAAAGTTTGAAACTATAACCACTTTCTGCATCATAAACTTCAAGCCCTCCGGCAAGACCTTCTGATCTATATGCTTCTGTTCCTATACCATCAATCTCTTGATAACCTTCTCCGAATTCTTTAGTTGTTTGCCTGATCTCATCATATAATTCTTTCACATTAACAGGTGATTTAATCGGATCAATCACAGCAATTTGAGCAAAAACCAATTCTTCCTCATCAACACCTGAATAAAAACAGATTTTCTGCCAATCTCCTGCCCCTGATGAAGGAGCTTGCTGCATGTCCAAAACCAAATCATATCCTTCTCCCAAAACCTGTTCAGCTTCCGATTCTGTCATCAATTCACATGGCTCAAGATTAACTGAAGCAGAATCAATTTTTTCAATTTCATTATTTAAATTTGAATTTGTGCCTGAAACTTCTTGATTTAATGTCGTAGAGCAACCTGCAAAAACCATTGTTAATAGTATTGGTATAAGTATTTTACTTAATTTCATTTTAATTTTTTTAAAAACATCATAATATTAACTGAAAATAAATCTAAGCACAAAAAATTTGTTCTTTTTTAAAACAACTTGCAATTCGAAACACAATAATTAAAATACAGGTTACCAATAAAAGTGCGGTATTAGTACAATGGTAGTACGCGGCCTTGCCATGGCTGAGGCACGAGTTCGATTCTCGTATACCGCTCCATTTTTTCAATAAAATAATTCGAAACCCCTTGAAATATTGTGTCATGGTCTTTATCATAAAAAAACAATAACATTTTTGCCTATGAAAATTTCCAACAATCTTCCGAAATTCAATCAAAAAACAATGATAGCCGTAGTAAACGGCAGATATTCGAAATTTTATCTCGCTGAAGATAGAAAAATTGATCTTGTCAAAGAAATTCAGTCAGATGACATGGGACCTTATGATATGCAAAAGGGTCTTGAATCAGGAAGGGTTGAAGGAGTTGTAGAAACTTTCGTAAATGATAAAATACATGACAAGATTGAAGATCAATTCATCAAATTTACATGTGAACAACTGTATTTGGAGTTTCAACAAGGCAACTTCGAAAAGTTGATAGTTTTTGTTCCTGAATCAAAAAAGAATCAGTTCAATGACAATCTTCATACTTATTTGAAAGAAGCTTTAATCGGATATATCCCCAAAATTCTACATAAAGAGCATGAAACAAGCCTATTAAGCCTGATTGACAAGGAGTTTTCTGTTGAAAACACTCTTTCTCATGAAAAAGTAATCTAAAAATATGAATTTCTTTAGACTTCTTGTTTCAATTTCAATACCGATTTATGTCGGATTATTGGGTTCAATGGCATCATTAAATGCTATACCGAATTGGTATGATAACTTGAACAAACCAATTTTTACACCTCCAAATTGGCTATTTGGCCCCGTTTGGACAATTCTCTATACTTTAATGGGAATAAGTGTTTATTTGGTCTGGAACAGCAAACATCAAGATCTAAGAAAATCACTGGCAATTTTTTGGATACATCTGGTTTTCAATGGCATCTGGTCACCAATTTTCTTTGGATTGAAAAATCCGGAATTGGCTCTTTTAAACATTATTATTATTCTAATATTTATAATAATCTTGATTTACAGATTCTGGAAAATCAACAAAACAGCCAGTCTGTTGCTGTTTCCATATTTAATTTGGGTAATGTATGCAACCGCATTAAATGCGGCAATTGTTATTATGAATTAGACTTTTTTGTCACTATGTAAACCTTTCCACCATAATCGTCAGTTATATACATCTTCGCCGGTTCTATCAAAACATCAACCGGCCTACCGGTATAGCTTTCATCTTCTTGCAACCAACCTTCTATAAAATCTTCTCGACCCAACAAATCACCTTGATCGTTCAAAATAAATCTTTTTATTTTATAACCAGTTGGTATATCTCTATTCCATGATCCATGGTAAGCAACCATTAAATCATACCAATATGCTTCCGGCCATCCTTCCTCGGTCATAAAAGCTAGACCAAGAGGAGCTGAATGAGCCTGAATGTTAATTTTTGCAGGAATTTTATCGTCACAACTTTCAGCTTCTTCAAATTGTTCATCTTGAATATTTTTTCCATAACAAGATGGCCAGCCATAATCCCCTCCTTGCTTTAAAACATTTATTTCATCCGGTGGCAGGTCATCGCCAAGAAAATCTCTCCCCATTTCAGTTACCCATATTTCTCCATTAATATAATTGTTAGCCAAAAAAACTGCATTTCGAAGACCGCTGGCATATTGTTCAAAATTGGAACCATCTTTATCCATTACATAAATTGATGCTCTTCTTTCATCCTCTTCAAAACAAGTATCACAACTGGACCCTATAGAAACATATAATCTCCCATCAGGACCAAAATGAAGCGTTCTCGTAAAATGCCTTCCACCTTCAGGAAGCTCAACTAAGGTTTCCATACCACCTTCAGTATACAATCGTACTCTTGAAACTTTATCTTCTTCAGCAATATACAAAACTAGGCCATCCTGTGGATCAATAGCTATTCCATGGGGATTATTAAGATTTGTGAAAATATCGTCAACACGCTCGACACCTCCTTGATCATTAAAAACAAGTAAAGAAACCACCCCTTCTTTTGTTCTGCTCAACCATCTATTACCAAGCTCATCCGGCTGAGTCAAAACCCGAGCTCCATCAACATTGTCTACTAAAACATCAATATCAAATCCTTTAGCTATCATTAAATCCAAATTATCATCAGCGACTAAACTTGATTTTGCATCACCAGATTCATCTTTTTTATCCTGTGATTCACCTTCATCAATTTTCTCATTAGTATCTTCGCCTAAACTATCAGACAACTCTTTTTCCTGCTTACTTTCCATATCTTTCCCTGCATCATCTACACATCCGATAACAAATATTGAAATTAATAT
>WJLA01000034.1 GCA_014728765.1 Candidatus Peregrinibacteria bacterium | reverse complement strand
CCGTTCCATCTACCCAAACATTAATTTCTGCAAAAAATTTATCGAAAAGATCAGAGTAATTTCTAAGAAATGTATCAATGGTTTCCTTTGTTTTGATATCAGGTATAGCTGAATAAACATCTTCAGTATCCAGACCTCCCGCAGCGTCTTTGATTGCGTCACCTGGATCTTCATCAATTAGCCCGTCTCTATCATTGTCATTGTCTACCACACCATCTTCATCGATCAGACCGTCTTCATCGTCATCACTAATGCTGCCTTCATCTACCCAATCAGAGGCCTTCGGCCATGGAAAAACCCTTGGAATCCAGATCAATCCGAAAGGAGTGGTTAACCTGATCCAAGGTCTGCTGAAAAAACCTTCGGGATCGGTTGGATTTTCCAAATTAAATCCTTCTCCGGAAATTAAATTCTTTAGTTGAAATACGGATAAGTCTAAAGTTCCTTTTTCTTTTTCATATCCTGTTGGCCAAAAATCAGTATCAGCATCAATCGAGTCATTATCCTCATCAACCCCGCATTGTCCCGGACAGCCGTCGCCATTCATGTCTCCCGGTCCGTCTTCATCAATTTTTTTGTCACCGTCAGCATCATTATCGGCTGAAGTGTCTTCATCAATTCGACCATCTCTATCATTATCGATACCAATGAATGCATCTCCGGGGTCTTCATCTATACCCTCATCAATCAAACCATCGGCATTATTATCTATTCCATCCGATACAAAATATTTACTTCCTTCAACAACATTATAAAAATCTCCTGTTTTGGCTGGAGCGTCAGATCTTTTACAATTTTCAAGTTCAACCGGTCCGCTTTCCGGCACTTCACTACAAATGCCCCAAACACCTTCATCATCTTCATCTATTTCACCATCCCCATCATTATCTTTTAAATCCGCAATACCCATCAAAGGACTACCCGGCTCGGCATCTCCATCGTCATCATAACCATTGACGGGATCCTCATCCACTCTTCCGTCTCCATCATTATCTATTCCATCACCTTCGGGTTTTCCGAATTCCGATGCTTCAAAAAGCTCACCGGCCCAATGTTTGTTATAGCGGAGATAAGCTACGTCTTCCCAATATTTTAAATATTCTTCATATGCACCCCAAAGATCAACACTCATTAGAGAATATTCTTTTTCCAGATCGGCATAGAAAAACTTTTTTTCAAAGTCGGTAAAATCTTCTTCACCCAAATGAAAAAGATGATTTTTGTCAAAATATTCAGCCAGCAATCGATTCCCTTCCTCTCCCGACACAGGAGCTTTGATCACACCATGCCAAACTTCTGCGGCGGGTGTGACATTATTTGGATTAACCACAAAATCTCTTGTATTCTGATCCAGAATAAAATATGGATCATCAAAATCTGTGTAAGGAAACATCGAAACATATTTGTTTCCGCTTTTATCAACCACAGGCAGAGGAATATCACCGACAATAACCAGCCCAATCAAAGCCGTATTGCTAGTTGAGCCGTCACCTTCCAAATATAACCTTTCCAACATGGCCGAAATATCTTCCGTGGTGTCTTCCGGTTTTATTCTGATAATTTGTGATTTTGAATATGGCAAACCAACGTCCGCTCTCTCAATCAAACCTTGAATATTTTCAGCATAACGCTGAATTCTTTGCGGTAAAGTTGTTTCATTCAAATTTGATCGATAGCGAGAATCACCACGCAGCCCTTGATAATCGGAATTATTATTCAATATCTCTTCTTCAACCAAGATAGCTACTATTCCATATTCCTCCGGTCGATTCATTTTTTGATTTCTGGTTTGAAAAGCATTATTCCTGTCATCGTGCTTTGGCAAACTCAAAGCGTTTTCGCCCCATGGATTGAATCTGTCTAAATTGTTGGTAGCCGCTTCAGCTATCTTGTTCAAGCTGAAAGGGGACTCATATTGCAATTGATATCTGAGATTTTGCAAATCATAATGAAATTTATGCGCCTGTATTGATGGAGCAAAAGTACTGAACAGCAAAATGGAAAGCATTATACCGGCGGCAAAACGCTTGTTGTTAAGCTTTTGCTTCAGCCATTCAAGGCTATCCCATATCGTTTTTTTGTTTTTGACTATTTTTGTTCGCATTTTTTTGTTTTTGAGGCATCCGGGTCACAGCTTGATTTTATGCTTAAACTCAGACAATTCACCTATCTTATATTATAGCAAATTTTAGAGGGCATTTCGAAGGATTATCCCTTTGCATAAGCCAAAAGATAAATTTTCTGTTGACATTTGTCAGCTGTATTGAATATTTACCTTAAACTTGCTGATTAATCAAATTTCCGGTCTTGTTTCAAAGCCTTGCAATAGAGCCTTTAAAAAGCGTATACCCAAAATTCACCTATCAAAACGACTATACATTTTGAAAACTAATCAAACTTAATAAACAAACAGATTTTTAAACCGGATCTTTTTCAAAGAAATAAAAAAAAAGCCCCCAAGAATATTGAAGGCTTTTAATATTTTTTATGTATGATTACACGCCAGAACAGAAAGCTGTGCTTGGACCACCAGATGTTGGCACTCCATCATCATCAATTTTATAATAACCATCTCCATTACCAGTTTTCTCTAATCCTACACAAACAGTGTATGAATTTTGATCTTCTGCATAATAATGTATTCCAGATTTACCAGTTGTGGTATCAACAGCACAATCACCTACAGGCTCAGTAATATTTGCTAATCCATTAATACCATTTTTTAAATAAGCATCTAATTCTTCATTTACTGAATTTGATGTAGGGTTATCTGTCGCTTCTAGGCATTCACTATATGGAGTCGTTATTACTCCTCCTTGATGAGGCAACTTACCATTAGTAGCTCTATATTGTTCTATCGCAGCTACAACAGTTGATAATGCGACTTTTCTTCCACCGTCTCTTGCCGTTGCAGGAGCATCTAACACAGATGGTAGAAGAGCAACTGCTAAAATACCGATGATTGCAATTACAATCAACAGCTCAATTAGGG
>WJLA01000033.1 GCA_014728765.1 Candidatus Peregrinibacteria bacterium | reverse complement strand
ATATCTCCAAGTTGGGTAATTTTCAATTTCAGCTTCCTGACATTGTTGTGAATTAAAGTCGCAGTTTATATAGTTGATTTGTTCAAATGCACTTCCGAACTGTCTTTTTTGCTGCAAACAAAATTCACACGTATCGACACCATACATCATCATACCTTGTTCTTTCAAGCAAATGGCAAAATCTTCTATGGTAACGAATGAATTTTTGTTGTCTTCCTCAATTCTATGATTGGAAAAATAAAAAAGTCTAAATGCCACAATCGCCATTGCAATCAAAAGTATGACATTCATAAATATTTTTTTCTTTTTTGGCCTTGCCATCATTTCTTTAGATAGGTTGGGATGGGTCATAAAAATCCAGCTTATCCTCTCCGATTCTTTTTACTATTTCATCAACAACTTTATCAAATGCTACAGTTGTTTGTGAACCGACTCGCATGTCTCTGATGATTGCAGTGTTTTCTCTAACCTCAGTCAAACCGATTAAAATAGTGTAAGGAACATTAAACTTATCCGCCAATTTCAGTTGATGTTTGATAGCACCTTTACCCAAAGCCCCCATTGTTTTGATACCTTTATCTCTTAATTCATTAATCAAAGGTAAACATTTTTTTTTGGCTTCTTTCCCCAGCTGAGCCACAAAAACATGCAAATTGTCTTTTTTCGGAACTTTAACTTTCATTCGCTTCATTTGAGCAATGACTCTTTCCACTCCCATCGCAAAGCCTGTGGCTGGAGTTGGCTCTCCTCCCATTAATTCAATCATGCCATCATATCTTCCTCCTCCACCAACTGAATTTTGAGAACCTCTTTTCTTATCCCAAAATTCGTAAACTGTTTGAGTATAATAATCCAGTCCTCTTACTAATTTTGTGTTTTCGGTATATTTCACACCTAGTACATCCAAATATTCCTTAACTTCATTATGATATTCAATACTTTCTTTTGACAAAAATTCTTCAAAACCGGGAGCGGATTGATTTAAAATCATTGTATCTTCATTTTTGGAATCCAATATCCTTATCGGATTTTTTTCCAGTCTCATCAGATCATCTTCGCTTAAATATCTTTCCTTGCCGTAGTAATAATCTTTTAAAGCTTCGGCATATTTTATTCTGGACTCAACATCTCCGATATTATTTAATTGAAGATCAAGTGAATCCATTATTCCCAAATCCTCATAGATTTTTTTTGATATCAAAATTGATTGCGCATCAAGTGCGGGATCTTTTTCTCCTATTATTTCAAAACCGAATTGCCAAAATTGCCTGTATCTTCCCGCCTGTGGCTTTTCATATCTGAAAAACGGCGAATAATAATACAATTCGACAGGCTGAGGTAGGTCTTTCATATTATTCTGTATATAAGCTCTAACAACTCCAGCGGTACCTTCCGGACGAAGAGTTAAGCTTCTGCCCTTTCTATCAAGAAAAGTATACATTTCTTTGTTAACAATATCCGACGCCTCACCAACCGTTCTTTTAAAAACTTCGGTAAATTCGAAAATTGGGGTTGATATTCTCTTGAAACCGGCTTGTCTTGATCTATGTCTTACTACTTTTTTGATATAAGTATGGTAATCATGATTTTCCGGAAGAATATCATGCACACCTTTTGGGGTTTGAAATGGTGGCTTCTTTTCATTTTCTTCATTAGCTGAAATTAAAACTTCTTCAGAAGTCTTCTTGACGTCTTGTTCAGACATACTTTATTTGATTAAATTTTTTCTGTATACAACAATACTAGTATTTTTTTTAAAAATATCAAAACAAAATCAATTTGATTTGCTATTATGTTTCAAATTAAAATCTTCTTGAAATTCTTTTTTCATGATTGAAAAGGCTTTTTGCGAGCCTCTGACTAATCCCATCGAAACAAAAATAAAATCTCTGAGACGAATTATAAAAATAAAAGCAAAAGCATTAATTTCAACTCCCAATATCAAAAATATTAGTGCCGCTCCGCTTTCCAAAGCTCCAAGACCGGCAGGAACAGGAAGCATATAAGCAATATACGGAATAGTGGATATCAAAAAAGTTTCTAAAAAAGTTAGTTTGACCCCAAGAAAATAAGCAACCAAAAAATGCTCTATCAGAATAAATACTACAGTTATTAGACTGATTAGAATCAAAAGGTTCATGGTACCGGTATGATTTTGATAAAAAGCATTCATTTCTTTTTCAAATTTATTCATTTTATGGCAATACTTTCTTAAGCGCTTGAATTTATTTAATTTGAACAAATTGAAAATTGAACTTAAAAATCCGATTTGTGTATAAGAAGTGACATAAAACCAAATCACTGCAAAAAGCATCACTGCCCCCACAATTGCCAATGGAATTTTTGTTTCAAGAGGTAACCAAGGTTCAATAAGAGTAATCAATATTCCGGCTGAAATGAATAAAATCAAAGTTGATAATTCCAAAGCTTTCTCAATAATTGTCGAGCTAATTGCAGTCTTTCTTGAGACACCTTCCTCTTGTATTAACATTAGCCTTAATGGTTCACCACCCAATTGGGCCATTGGAGTTACATAACTTACGGCATACCCTGCCATTCTATCCATAAAAAATGCTGTGGGTTTAATTTTTTTTCCTTTGTGTATTTGCTTAACAACCAATTGCCATCTCCAACTGAAAAGTGAAAAATTTACGAATGATATTGCAACAAAAATCAAGAATTTTAGCAGTGAAAAATCTTTCAGTGCTTGAAATATGTTCTCGAATCCTGTGTTAAAAATTTCACGAATAAACAGACTCAGTCCGATGAACAAGAACAAAAAAAACCAAAATGTTTTTTTTATCTTCATATTTGATTTTGATAGGGTTCAAGTTGCGGATCAGGCTTGGCTTCAGTGTTTTTTGAATATGAATCCGGATTTTTCATATGGTATTGATAAGCCACTCCTGCAATCATTGCGGCATTATCCGTGCAATATGATAGTTTATTGGTATATCTGAATTTTTTATTTGGCATTTTTTCTTGAAGCATTTCCCGTAGCCTGCTATTTGCAGAAACTCCTCCCGCCAAGTGAACTTCATTAACATTATATTTTTCTGTTGCTTTTCGTAGTTTGCCAATTAATATTTCGCAAACGCATTCCTGAAAACTCGCGGCAATGTCATTTATTTTTTGTTGATTTAAATTATTTTCAAATTTTTCCACAGTTTGCAAAACAGCAGTCTTTAGACCGGAAAAGCTAAAATTGAAATCACCGCTATTAAGCATAGCTCTAGGGAAAGCATAGGCATGAGGATTTCCATTTTCGGCGGCTTTTGAAATGGCGGGACCACCCGGATAACCCAAGCCTAGAATTCTTGCGGTCTTATCAAATGCTTCGCCGGCCGCGTCATCCAAAGTTTCGCCGATTAATTTGAATTCCAAAGGTGACTCCAGCAACACCAAGTCATTATGTCCTCCCGAAACGGTCAAAACCAACACGGGATACTCCACTTCATCGATTGAATTCAAATCCAGCCAATTTGAATATATATGACCTGCAATATGGTTTACCGGAATAATTGGCAGATTTAAAGATTTTGACAGAGTTAAAGCAGCGGTGTATCCAATGATCAAAGAGCTCAAAAGACCTGGTCCTTGAGTTACGGCTATCGCATCAATATCATGAAAATCAAGATTGCCCTTTTTCAAAGCTTCGTCTATCACAGGAATAATTTTCAGCACATGTTCTCTAGCTGCAACTTCAGGCACAACACCTCCAGTTTTTGCATGTAGATCTATTTGAGAAGCAATTACTGATGATATTACATTAACCCCATCCTCAACAATTGCCACCGCGGTTTCATCGCAAGATGTTTCAATACCAAGTATTTTCAAAGCATTTATTTACAGGCGATTGTCATGATACAATAGTTCTTGATCAATTTAAAGCCGAATGGAAATAACAGCGAAATCTATTGTTGAAAAACTAAAAAAGAAAGGCCACCAAGCTTATTTCGCAGGTGGTTCTGTTCGAGATATTTTACTTGGAATAAAACCTAAAGATATTGATATTGCTACCAGCGCTTTACCCCATGAAATTGAGACAATTTTTGATAAAACCGTACCCATAGGTAAAAAATTCGGTGTCATTTTGGTAATAGAAAATGATCATCAATATGAAATTGCAACATTTAGGTCAGATTCAGGATATTCAGATGGTCGCCGACCGGATGCTATCAAATTTTCTTATGCGCATATGGATGCGATGCGTAGAGATTTTACGATTAACGGCCTTTTTTATGACCCTGTCAAAGATCAAGTTATAGATTTTGTAAGAGGTGAAAGAGACCTGAAAGCTAAACTGGTCAGGTTTATAGGTAATCCTGAAGATCGTATCTTGGAAGATCATTTAAGATTGATCAGAGCGGTGAGATTTAGAAATCAATTTGATTTTCAATATCATCCTGACACTTATCAAGCTATCAAAAAGCACACAAAACTAATCAAAGAAAAAGTCTCAATGGAGCGTATCAGAGATGAATTGAATAAAATGATTCTCGACCAAACAAATCCATCAATGTCATTTGAGGACATGAGTCATTTGGGACTTTTGGAATTGATAATTCCGGAACTGGAAAAAATGAGAGGGTGTCCCCAGCCCTATCAATACCATCAAGAAGGAGATGTTTGGGAGCATACAATGAGAGCGCTTGACGCCTTACCACCCAACTCCTCATTGACTAGTCGCTGGGCTACTCTATTTCACGACATTGGAAAGCCTGAAACCTTTCAACTAAAGGAAAGAATTAGGTTTGATTCACACGCTCAATTATCCGCCCGACTAGCCAAACGAATACTCAAACGACTATCCTTTAGTAAAAAATTTATTGATAATGTTTGTTGGTGCGTTGAACATCATATGATGATGGTACCCTTGGTTGAAATGAACAAAGGAAGACAATTGCATTGGTTCTTAAATCCTGAATTTCCAAATTTATTACAATTAATGGAAGCGGATGCCAAAGGAACAGTACCTTCGGACTTATCACTCTATCAAAAAATCAAAAGACTATATCTTAATGCTGTTAGAAAAAACAAGTCCATACCTGATCCACTGCTTGATGGTCATGAAATTATGAAAATATTAAACATTGAACCCAGTCAAAAAATAACCGAAATAAAAGCAAAACTTGTTGAACTGCAAATTGAAAGAAAAATCAAAACAAAGAAGCAAGCAATAATATGGCTAAAATCAAATTTTTAAAATAACAAGCGGCACTCTTTGCGTTGAGCGCCGCAGGGTTGAAATCCGGGTTTTCTCAGATGTGATAGTCTAAGCTCTTTAGTCGCTATCTTTCCTCCTCAAGCTTATCAAAAAACCTTTTTACATGATCGCCGAATACTATTTGGGTCTTGCTGTTAAGCTTAAATATTTTCTTCCCTTTCTTGGTTTGAACGGTGACGCCACTATCCATCTCATTTGATAGTGGAAGAAACCCTATCAAAACTCCCTTAAGCTTCCAGCTTTTTTTTCTGTCGCTCCATCGGAGAACATAGCTTTTTCGGGTATCAACATCTCCAAGCTTCATACACCCTCCTTTCAACTTCACTTTAGTCAAGCGAATCGACCCTGGCAGATATTCCATGACAAAATCCTGACAGGATATAATCCTACTACTCCGGAAAATTATTAGTCAATTTTTTTTAATAAACTTACTGTTTCAATGTGATAAGTTTGGCAGAATTGATCAATGGGCCTAACAATTTCAAGTTTAAATCCTCCTTCGGTTAATAGCTTGATATCTCTTGCCAAAGTGGTTGGATTACATGAAACATAAATTAATTTTGGGCTATTGCTTTCTATTATTGTTTTTATAACTTTTTCATTTAAGCCTGCCCTGGGTGGATCAACAACAACCAAATCAGCTTCTCCAACATTTTCATTTAAAACTTCAGTAACATTACCGCAAATAAAGCTGATATTATCAACAGAATTAAGTATCGCATTCTTTTTGGCACTTTCTATTGCGCTTTCATTTAGCTCAATACCGATAACCTTTGCCGCACTTTCTGCCAAGGTTAGGCCAATTGTTCCTGTACCGCAATATAAATCGAATATTTTTTCATCCCCTTTCAAATCGGCAATTTGATTGATTAAACTGTATAGTTTTCCTGATTGTTTTGTGTTTGGTTGCAAAAAAGCTTGTGAGGTGACGTTAAAAATAAAACTTCTGCCATCTTCCAGAAATAGTTTTTCCTGAAATTCCGCTTTTCCCCATAATATCTTTTCTTCAATTTTTTTTCTGGTCCCTTTTTTATTGTGAATTTGAGTTAAATATAGTGACTTTAGGTTCTTTCCCTTCATTGATTTCAAAATAAAATCAATCAATTCTTCTTCAAAATCAATGTTACCATTCTCAACAGCTAAATTGATTAAAATTTCGCCTGTGTTTTGACCTTCTCTGACCGTTAATGTTTTCCATGTTCCGTCAAACTTAATATTTGGAAAAAAATCACGGCATTTGACCAAAAAATCACCTATCCAATCGTTAAAAAGAAAACATTGTTCAATTTTTGAAACATCATGATGTCTTCCTTTCAAATGTAGACCCAAATTAAGAATTCCCGATTTATCATATTCAAAGCTAAACTCCATTTTATTTCTGTAAAACCACGGAGTTTCCATTCCCACAATCGGACGCATTATTAATTCCAAATCATTTTCACTTATACCTCCAATCCGATTTAAAGATTCTTTAACAATTTTTTCTTTAATTTTAATTTGATCCGAATAGCTTAAGAATTGCCAACTGCATCCTCCACAATTTCTGCTTTTATCAAATGCATCGATAATTTCTCCTTGATCATTTATATCACTTCCAAAATGCGGACACTTTGGTTTTATACGCAATTTTGAATATTCGATATATTTTGTTACATAGCCTTTGGCAAGCCTCTTTTTTATATGATTTATCACTATTTCCACTTTTTCACCGGGAGCAACGCCATCAACGAAAATAACAAAATTACCTTGATCAGTTTGATGATGTGCCACTCCCGCACCACCAAATGCCAAATTTTGAATAGTCACTTGCAGTTTGTCACCTTTTTTTAACTTCATTAATTTAGCCTTTATGATAATATGTAGTTGATTTAACATGAATAATGCTTGAAATCCAGGTGATTCAAATCGGCAAAACCAAAGCCGATTTTATAAAAAATGCGGAAAATGAGTATCAAAAACGACTTCAAGGCTATCTCAAATTAACAACTGTTACTCTTAAAGAAAAAAAAGATCTTCCCAAATCGGAAATAATCAATAAAGAGGCGGAACTAATTCTCGAAAGCCTTCCAAAAAATTCTTTTATCATTGTTTTAAGTGAAGATGGTAAAATTTATGATCCCATTAAATTTGCGAATTTACTAACTTCCTCAATGCAAAATTATTCTAAAATTTGCTTTGTGATAGGAGGAACTTATGGAATATCCGAAAAAGTAAAGTCATCAGCCAATCTGGTTTTATCATTTTCTAGATTCACTTTTACTCATGAAATAATCAGAATGCTTTTGCTTGAACAAATTTATCGAGCGTTTACAATAATAAATAATAAAAAATATCACTACTGATGAGAATAATTTACAAAATTATAGCTTTATTATCTTTGATTGGAATACTGACTTTGGCTTTTGTGGATTTTATTCCTTCAAATCAAAAAAACACTCAAACTACAATTTTAACGGAACAGGGAGAGCAAAAGGTAGATATTAAACAATACTACAATCCCGCAGATGACATCAAAACCGCAATTTTGGGCTTGGAAAGATCCACAGATCGCAATTTGGATCGTAAAAACATGCAAATAGCAGTTCACACGCTATTTAAAAATCTTCCAGAAAACAGAGAATTCGATAATATTATTCTTCTGATGGACCCAGATTATCCCGATACTTATCCTGATTTGTTCACACCTGAAATATCAAGTCGCTATCCGAATATTGAGATTAATTTGATACAAACCGAGGGGGATCAAACGGAAACACGAATATATCAGGAAATCATGAATCATAAACAACAAAATTCGCTTATCATTTTGCAACTTTATTATAAAACAGAGAAATCAAATCCTTTAATTCAAGAAATTCAAGATCAACATTTTAAAAATGCTTTCGATAATTTCAATAAAGCTTCATTGACCTCTTTGCCTTTTACCAATACAGAGGCGTTGAAAGCTGTCTATCAAGTCAATAAAGATGCGGGTAACCTAAAAACTTTGCCCACGCTTAATGATCAGGATAGAAACTTTTTTATTAAATTCGTTGTGCCCGGAAATAGATTTGAAAGTGAAATAGTCACAATAACATTCATAGGCGATATTATGCTTGGCCGCTTTGTTCACACACTTATGCAGAGACATGGAATGGATTACCCATTCGAAAAAATGGACCAAAACTATTTAAGAGTCAATGATCTTTTGATTGGAAATCTTGAAGGGCCAATTTCAACCACAGAATTTCACTCTCCAACCGCATTGATTTTTAGATTTGTTCCGGAAGTGGCTCCTTTACTAAAAAAGTATCATTTTGACGGCTTAAGCCTTGCCAATAATCACGCACTTGATATGAGAGAAAAGGGTTTCAACGAAACTATCAATTTTCTTGAAAAAGTTGGAATAACAGCTTTCGGACATCCTAAAAGCGAAACCGAAAGAGTTTGGAAAACAAAAATTAATGGCAGAAAAATGGCTTTTGTAGGATTTCAGGATGTTACATATAAGTTGGATTATCAAAAAGCTACCGAAACAGTCGCAAAGCTTTCTGAGGAAGGTTATCAAGTAATTCCTTTTGTTCACTGGGGGTCTGAATACAATCAACGGCCAAGAGATTATAAAGTTAAATTTGCACATGATTTGGTTGATGCTGGCGCTATTGCTATAGTGGGACATCATCCTCATGTTGTACAAAGCTTCGAAATTTACAATAACAGACCAATTTTCTATTCAATCGGCAATGCAATTTTTGATCAGTATTTCTCAAGGGAAGTCCAAGAAGGTCTGGCACCAACCATAGTTATAAAGAAAGATTCAATGGACATTTATTTCATCCCGATTAAAATTGAACGTAGTCAGCTCAGATTGATGGACCAACAAGAAAGAAATGAGTTTCTAAAAAGATTTTCTGAGCTATGGCGATATGACCAGGAAACAAAAGAAGAAATAATAAAGGGAAAAATCACCGTTTCATTTGATAAGACACAACCTAATTTATAAAATTTTATTAACTCTTAAAAATAAATACATGAAAAAAGCGTTTAAAATTATTTTGATTTCCTGCTCGATTTTCTTAGTAGCTTGTCAGCAAACGGTAGATGGACCGGAAAGACCTTTAAACACTTCTGATCAAAACAGAACTAATGCCAGAACTGTCAAAAGAGCAAGCACTATTGTTCCTACCTTGTCCGTGGAACAGAATGGGGAAACCACTGAATATAGACTGGAAAGTCAAACTGCCAGATATCTGAATGATAAACAATCTGAATTGGAAATTTTGCTTGGTGACAATATCAAAGTTACATGTGAAGACAATGAACCATTGGAAGCAGATGACAATATTTTGAAAATTAATGTGAAATCTGAAAATGATGAGGCTATTTCACCGGAATCACCAATTGTAACAACTGCGATTTTACAAACTGGAGATGACGAAAGTGAAATAAATGTGGAACAAATTACCATTTCTAATGTAAATGATTCTATAATCAGAGGAGATCTTATTTTAAGCAATCAAGAGCAATCATTTTCTGGTGAATTTTTTACGGCAATCTGCAGAGAATAAGGTTTGCAACATTGAAAAATCTTAACAAAAATGTTATAATAAACAGATATTAATAATATTTGTTTATGAAATTGACATTTTGGGGCGCAGCAAGAGAAGTGACAGGTTCCAGACACCTTATAGAAATTAATGGCAAGAAAATTCTTTTGGATTGCGGACTGTTTCAAGGAAGAAGAAAAGAAAGTGAAGAAAAAAATCGCAATTTGGGATTTGATGCCAAAGAAATTGATGCGGTAATACTTTCTCATGCTCATATCGATCACTCCGGAGCTTTACCATATTTGGTTAAACAAGGATTCAAGGGGCCAATATTTAGCACATTCGCCACTCGAGATCTTTGTAATTATATGTTAATGGATAGTGGTTATATCCAAGAAAAAGATGCTGAATATCTAAACAAAAAATACAAAAGAAGAGGAGTTTCCAAAAGAATAGAGCCACTTTACACTCAAGAAGATGCAAAACAAACATTATGCCAATTTTACGGTGTTAATTATGAAAAAGCATTTGTGGTAACCGATGGTGTAATTTGTTCATTTTATAATGTCGGACATATTTTGGGGGCCGCTTCGGTTCATTTGGTTGTGCAAGATAAAAAAAACAAAAAGCATTACAAAATAGGTTTCACGGGAGATTTGGGTCGAAAAAATATGCCTTTATTGAAGGATCCGATTCCAATGCCCGAAACGGATTATTTTATTACAGAAAGCACATATGGTGATAGATTCCATGAATCTATCCTTGATACCAAAGAAACACTTAAGGAAATTGTGAACAGAGTTGCCAGAAGAGGTGGTAAAATCATAATACCGGCTTTTTCAGTTGAGCGAACTCAAGAAATGGTATATTTGTTGAACAATTTATGGCAAGACAAAGATATTCCTGATATCCCAATCTATGTTGACAGTCCACTTTCGGTAAATGTCACCGAAGTCTTTGCCAATCATCCAGAATGTTTTGATAAAAATGTTTACGATGAATTTTTGAAAGACCGAAAAAATCCGTTCGGTTTTGGAAGACTGCAATACACACATAGTGTTGAAGAATCCAAAGCATTAAATTACTTGAATGGTCCGGCAATCATAATTTCATCTTCAGGTATGTGTGAAAATGGAAGAATTTTGCATCATCTCAAAAACAATATTGAAGATGAAAGAAATCTTGTTTTGATCATAGGTTATATGGCCGCGCATACACTTGGCAGGAAAATCCTTGAAAAGCAATCTCAGGTTAAAATATTCGATAAGATGTATAAACTACGGGCCGAAGTTGAAAAATTAAATGCTTTCTCAGGTCATGGAGATAGAAGCGACCTGCTTGACTATATTTCCAGAATAGAAGGCTTGAAAGAAGTGTTTGTGGTACATGGAGAGGAATCACAAAGTGAAACTTATAAAAAGTACCTTCATGAAATCGGTATTGAAATAGTGAATGTTCCGGAGCGAGGTCAAACATATGATTTAAAATAATCAAATTTTATTTATTCCCTTATTATAGCCCACATTATTATTAGATGGGGGCTTTTTCGAAACATCTATTTTTGTTTGTCATCTTTAAATAACTTCAAATCTGCAAATATTTTGCTAACATGCCCTAGACTATTCTAACTTCAAAATATGACCAATCCCACTCAAGCAGTTGCTAAACAAAAAAAACAAAAGCAATTATCCAGTTTTGAAAATGATAAAACTCCGGCCAACCCTCTCAAAGAAATCTTTGTCTATGATGATTTACATCCGGAGGATAATGCAATGTTACAAGCACTTTATAGTCGATCCCCCAATAGCGTTATAAATCATCTGGATAAAGTAAAAGGAACGGGTTCGGGAAAATTCATGGAAAAATTTTATGTTGGATATGGTCATCTGTCCATTGCAGATTGCGGTTCAACTACTCTTTTTATAGAAAATGTCTCTATGCTTTTAGCTAAGGCAATTCAAGATTGGCCATTATATAACGGACAAGAGGCCAGCACACGTTATCTTGATTATTCCAAGCAAGCCATCTTAAATCCTGCTAATACAAAAAGTGGAGAAGCTATTCAAAAAAAGTGGATGGATTTTTATAATAAAGCATTACCAAAAGTTAATGAATATCTAAAAACAGTTTTTCCAATCAAGGATGGAGAAAATTCTAAAATATATGAAAAAGCGATTGCTGCCAGAAGTTTTGATATTATGAGAGGATTTTTGCCTGCCGGATGCACAACTTATCTTTCTTGGCATACCAATTTACGACAAGCACATGAAAAATTAGCTTTGCTCGAGCATCATCCGCTTCAAGAAGTCAAGGAAACGGCCGTTGCGATCAGGGCTCAATTGCAAGAAAAATATGTAAATTCATTTTCGCACAAAAAATATCCGTCACAGGAGGATTATTGGCATACTACTGTTGCAGAGTATTCATATTTTGATCCGGAGCATCATCCTGATTTCAGTTCTGAACATAATATTAATGCTCAAAAATTAAAGCCATATCAAAAAGCTTTGGAAAGCCGACCGATTAAAACCAATTTGCCTCTTTGTGTTGGTGAGGCAGGTCAGTTTAATTTTAAATTTTTATTGGATTTCGGTTCTTTTAGAGATATTCAAAGACATCGCAATGGTGAATGTAAAATGCCACTTTTGACTACCAAGTTTGGTTTTTATCCTTGGTATTTGGAGCAATTGCCTGAAGATGTAAGAAAAGAAGCTCAAACTTTGATTAAAGAACAAGAAGTAAAAATTGACGCCTTAACTCAAGATAAATATATCAAACAATACTATATTCCTATGGGATATGCGATCGCGGTTGATGTAACATATCGACTACCTGCTGCCATTTATGTTGCAGAATTAAGATCAGGGAAAACGGTTCATCCGACACTTCGAAAAAGAGCACAACAAATGGGGCAATCAATGAAAACCGCTTTTCCTGATATTGCAGTTCATCTGGATATGGAAGAAAGCGATTGGGATATTAAAAGGGGACAACAAGATATTGTAAATAAAGATTAATGAAAGAATTTTCGATTATTGCGACTATGGATCAAAAAAACGGCATTTCCAAAGAAAACAGATTACCATGGTATTTACCTGAAGATATAAAATACTTTAAGGAAATAACCACCAAGACTCAATCGAATAGTCTACAAAATGCAATCATCATGGATTACTATGCCTGGCAAAATTATGATTTCATTGAAAAACCATTAAAAAGTCGAGTCAACATAGTGGTTGAAGTTCCATCAGATATTGATTTACCGATGGGTGTGATAGTTTTGGATAACTTGGAACAAGCTTTGGCGGCAGTTGATTCAAGTGAAAAAATTGATCAAGTTTTTGTTATAGGAGGAAAAGAACTTTATGATGAAGCGGTTTTACACCCTTCTCTTAAAGCAATATTCTTAACAAAAATTGAAGAAGACTTTGATTGTGACAGTTTTTTTCCCGATCAAATTCCCGAATCTATGGAAATAGCGTCAGCTTCAGAAATTCTTGACAATGAAGATATTGAATATTCACATTTTATTTTGCAACATTAAAGCTGCTTCAAAATTTTCTCGACTTCTCCTGCCAAATTGTAATCTCCCATCTTTTTAGCCAAATCTACCATTTTTCGATAATCTGATTTGTGCGATTTCATTTGTGAAATTGTATTCAATCCTTTCACTTTTTTTTGAATTTTATTATATTCCCTTCCATAACAAGCTTTTACCATTCTGTCATTACCCATTTTTTTGAATAAATCCAAGGCTTTGGAGTTTTTGTTTTTATCAAAATAATAAAAAGCTTCTCTTTCATCGACATATTTTTTCAATTCTTGATCATGAGTTTTTGACTGATAATATCTTGCTTTTGAAAAATTGTTTTGCTTAACGAAATAAATAACCGCATTATGATAAACAGACTTTAACGCCTCCTGATCATTTATCTTATTAAAAAAAAATTCAGCTGTTTTGAAATTATTGGCGTTTAGAGCATCCACGGCAACATTATTGTAGGCTGATTTGAGATTTTTCTGAACGATTTCTCTTTTACTTGAAATATTAAATGCTAATTGAGCGCCTTTTAAAAACTCATTTGGATCAACTTTAATTTGCTTATCTCTAAAGTCGGAAACATCAAGCAAATTTGTGGATATTAATTCTGTAATGGGCAAAATATATTCATATTCGGTATATTTTTGAAAGGTACCGTTTGTTGCTTCAATATCTATTCCTTTGAATTGTAAGCAAACATGATCTTTGGGTAATTTGATTTGCAATTCTTTAATCGGATATTTTAAAGAATAAAGAAAAACATAAAAAGTAGTTATTTGGTTACAGTCACCAATCATTTTTTCTTTTTTAATATTTTTCAGTAATTTACCGAAAGATGCTCCTTCCAAATATTCATAAATTTTTCCCGGTCTCAAGAAGGTCATAATTTTAACCATGTATTTTAATTTGGGTAAATCAACCTGATTGAAAGAAAGACCTTTCTCGGACAAAATTGCTTTTAATACCTCATCAGAAACTTCATTTTTAGCTGAAAAAGCCAAAAATTTTTCTACAATAATTTCCAAATGCTTATACATTCTTTTACGTTTCCAGCGATTTAGATATTTATACCCCTTAAATT
>WJLA01000032.1 GCA_014728765.1 Candidatus Peregrinibacteria bacterium | reverse complement strand
GTCTGGCAACCTCCGGCAACAATCCGGCAAATTTTCTTCTCGCTTCGAGAGTTAGGTGTCCCCATTTCACACATTCATTATATAGTTCTTGATTGGTCATTTTTCAAAGTTAATAACATGCTAAATATAGCACAAACAAGCAATAAATGCGACTTTTAGAGCTTGAAATTCAAGGTTAATTATTGCATAAACATTTGTTCCAGTTCAGGCATAAAATTCTGCATGACTCTCATTCCCTAACCCGATCAATTTCTCAACTCGAACATTCCATCGGCTCCACACATTTAACATTCCATCAGCTCCAATAATCTTCAAGAAAACCCCATTCCCTAACTCGATCAATTTCTCCTCTCAAAAACCCTTCCGCCACATAAAGCTTAATCCTTGAATCCAGATACTTCTTCACCGAAAACCTCTTCCACAATACAAAACTTAATCCAATCAATTTCTCAACTCGAAAGTGCCATCAGCTCCACACATTTAAACATTCCATCAGCTTCAATAATCTCCAAGCAAAACTCATTCCCTAACCCGATAAACTTCTCCGGTTAATCTATCAAAAATCACTTTCCTTGAAACATCAGAACCAGCAGCAAATGTCAACACAAACTCCACTTTACCATCTAAGCCATCTTTAATCACATTCAATGGCTTAAAATTATTTCCGGTAGCCCAATAATATCCATACCCAAATGGAGGTTTAAAATAAACTTCAAAATCATCACCACTACTAGCACCAGTCATAACACCCATAATCTCATCCACAATCACATCTTCACCTAAAACACCGCGCTCGCGCCAAGCAGAAACTTCCGAACATTCATCAACAACAACATCATCATCACCACCACCAATCGCAGCAATATATTCGCTAACACCTGTCTTAAGTCCACCATTTTTTTCAACCTTAACAGCATAACAAAGCAAATCATCATCACTATCTCGCTGTCCTGATCTACCTAAAACCTGTTGCTCCTTAATCACAGAAACCAAAGTGTCAGCGGCAAAATCAATTCTAGCCGCTCTTTGAACACCTGAATAACCGCTCATAGTAACAAGTGTCAAAATCATAATAATTAACAGCACAACCATTAATTCAATCAAAGTGAATCCGGATTTTACCTGTTTAAATAAAGCATTTTTATCAGCAAAACTTACATTCAAATGTTCCCCGGCTAAACGTCCAGCCTCAGAGCTTTCCAAGCATTTTTTTTCAAATCCAATTCCCACTTTTGAGATCTTTTTCAAGCCAAATTCACTTGTCAAAGACATGAAATAGCGCTTTGCGCTTTGCACTCGCCCTAACATAAACTTCAAACTCGATTTTTCAAAAAATTTCCTCATTTTCAAATTTTATGAAACAACCTGACTCAATTGGAAAACCGGCATCAAAATTGCAAGTGCCAATAGTGCCACAAAAATACCGACTATTATAATCATTAAAGGTTCAAATAATGAAGTTAGACGCTTTAATGAATGATTGATTTCAGTATCATAATGCTCAGAAATTTTTTCTGAAATCAAACTGATCGAAGCGGTTTTTTCTCCAATACCAATCATCTGTGAAATTGTATCCGAAAAAAGAAATGGCGTATCTGCCAAACTATCTGAAATTTTTTCACCGTTTTTAACACGATTGATGACTTCCCATGCTTTCAAAGAATATGTATCACTATTCATGGAAATAGCTACAATCTCAAGAGATTTAACCACAGGCAATCCTGATTCCAAAAGAATTCCCAAAGTTGAAACAAATCTAAGTGTATATACTTTTCTTAACAGTTCTCCTATCACAGGAATACGAAGTTTAAAAACGTC
Source organism: Candidatus Peregrinibacteria bacterium (assembly GCA_014728765.1). Taxonomy (GTDB): domain Bacteria; phylum Patescibacteriota; class Gracilibacteria; order UBA1369; family UBA1369; genus WJLA01. Next base: position 8,708 of record WJLA01000032.1, on the reverse strand, counting down.
CCAAGCATATCTGCCATCTTCAGTGTTAATCCAAAAATTAAACGAGAAATATATTACAAATCCCATCACCACCAAAAGCCACCACCAAGCGACCATAAAATCACTGGCTCCCACCAATATTTTTGTCATCAATGGCAATTCTTCTTCACTTAAACCACCTTCAAGCAACAAATCCATCAAACTTGGAATCACAAAAGTTAACATTCCTGCGGCGGCCAAAACCAAAATCAGCAGTACCATTACCGGATAAACAGAAGCCGTAACCAATTTAATTTGAAGTTCATTGGACTTATCAAGTTCAGATGCCAATTTAAATAACATCTTATCAAGATTACCCGCTGCTTCACCGGATTTGATCACTCCAAGTTCCATTTCTCCAAAAACATCCGGAAAACGTGACATAGCTTTGGAAAGAGGCACACCTTGTCGCAAATTATAGGCAATCGTATCCAAAATTCTAACAAATCTTTCATTTTTTGATTTGGATGCCAAAATATCAATTGCTTGCATCACAGGAATTCCTGCATCAATCATCACTGCAAGCAAATGGAAAAAGTAAGCCTTTTCTTTTAAAGGCACTCGACTGTGATCTATCAAAAAATCATTGATTCTCACATACATCGACTCGGCACTATTGTCGTAAAGACCATAAATCACTTTCTTTCGGCTTTTTTGGCCGGATCTTTCACCGAGTAATTTTTCCAGTTTTGATTGTACTTCCGTTTTTCGTGCCATTTTAAATTGCTTCTTGATAATAAGCGTCCATACTGATGTTGAAATTAATCACATCAATATCATCCACAGTACTAAATTGTACTGTCACCGAATTAACCACCAATTTTCGTGGATTGTTTTCTATGTCTTTCAAAAAATTGATTAAATCTTTTTGTTCGGCGGAAAGACTAATATTTATCGTAGCCTTTTTGATGGAGTCTTCCGAACCGACAGGAATTCCGAAACTGATAGAACTGATAGAGACCTGGTTTTTTCTGGCAATATTATTTATTTGATCAATCAACTGATCTTGTCGCAAATTTTCTGGTATTGCGGTAAAAATTCGACTTCTTTCAATTTCCGAAGCAGAATCCAAATTTTCCCCCGCCCCCCTGATTTCATCCAAACGATTTTCTAAATTTTCTTTAACCGCAATTTCTTGTCGAAGTTCTTCATTAAGTTCGGAAACCTCACCGTTAACAGGCAAAGTCCAGGCAAATAAAACAACAATCAATGCCGCCAATAACAGCAGATTAATCAGAGCGTATTTCTTTTTTGCACCATTTAAATTCATAGTTTTTAGTTATTAGTTCTTACTCTCGGAGCATTATTATTTGAATTGGCTGCAGGAACCTGAGATGAAGAATTCTCTGAATCAGAAATGCTCAAATCAGGAGCTTCATAATTCAGATTCATAATAAAACTCAACAGCTCTCTTCCATTCTCATCAATTCCTTTTGAAATAGAAGGTATATAAACATTCTGGAAATATAAATTTCCGTTAAATATCGAAATCACCTGTGACACATCACTAAAAGGTGCTTCAACCTCGGCATTGGTCACTCCCGAAATTGATATTCTTCCTTCCGATGAACCGTTATATGATAAAATTTTAATTTTTCTTGCGCCATTGGAATCTCTTGGTATCAAACTATTGATGTTCTCAATAACTTCCGACCATCTGATTTCAGTTTCTTCAATTTGATTCAAAGCTTCTCTGGCATCATCACTCGCCAAAACTCGATCACCCTCAAAATTTTCTATTTGATTATTCAAAGCTGTGATAGTGTTGGCCGTCTCAGCTTGCTGTTCTGCGATAGTTCCTTTTTGAAAAGAAATTACAATAGTGTAAATAATCACAATCACAATAATTCCGGCCAAAATCTTCGATAGAAGTGTTGTGGTTCCAAGAATTTTTTTGTTAACATCAACAGGCTGATCTTCTGCATGAGCATGAGGAGTATTGAGTTTATTTGGATTATTTCCGGCATCCATATTGTGTTTTTTTAGATTTAATCCTATTATTCTACCACAAATAGAGCTTTTTTTCAAATTATGAAAACAATCAAAATCAACATAGCCTTTAAATGTAAAAATTGCGGACATCAAAACTCTCCAGTTGAAAAATCATGTCGCAATCACTGCACCAATTGCCTTTATTCTCTTCATGTTGATCAGGAAACTCCCGGCGATCGTGCAAGCGAATGCCAAAATTTGATGGAACCTATTCGCATTGAATCAAGCGGAAAAAAAGGTTACATGATCATACACAAATGTCTCAAATGCGGTAAAATAATCCCCAACAAGGCGGCTTCTGATGACAGTACAGATAAACTAATCGAAATAATGCAAAAGCAAAACTTAAATTATTAATGTTTGAAAATCTATCCAAAAATCAAAAAGTCATTGTGGGAGTCTCAGGTGGTCCTGATTCAGTTTATTTATTCAATCAATTATTGAATTCAGATTTAAAACCACATATCATTGTAGCTCATATCAATCACCAAACCAGAGGCAAACAAAGTGAAAATGACGCAATATTTGTTAAAGAATTGGCCGCCAAGCATGATTGTATTTTCGAATATTTAAAATTGGACTTTCAAAAATTTACAGGAAACTTTGAAGAAAATGCCAGAATTTCACGCTATGATTTTTTTGAAAGAATCAGACAAAAACATCAAGCGGACTGGATTCTTACCGCCCATCATCTTAATGATCAAATCGAAACAATCCTCTTTCAAATGTCCAGAGGAGCCGAACTGGATGGTTTCAAAGGAATTACAGAAATTGATTATCAAAAAAAGATCTACCGACCTTTATTGAATATTGAAAAAAAAGAAATACTAAAATATCTGAAACAAAACAAACACAATTACAGAGTCGATGAAAGCAATTCGAACAATCAGTTTTCCAGAAATAGAATTCGCAACATGATTATTCCTGAGTTTGAAAAAATTAATCCGAATTTTGTCAAAACTTTTTCGTCATCTTTCCAAAATCTTCAAGGAATGCTGGAATTTGCTTCAGAATCTATAGAACAATGGATACAAAACAACTGTCAGTTAACTGATAATTATTACAGTTTTAATTTACAAAAGTTTCTGGAAGAATCTTTAACCGTACAAAAATTGATTATAGGCAAACTTTTCAAAATGCTTAATTCAAAAGGCATAACCAAGCATCAAATTAAAGAAATAATCAAAACTCTCAATCAAAACAAAGCCGGAAGAGTCAAAGAATTCGGTCCTGATCATCAATTGAAAATAATCAAAAATACAAAAAGAGAAGTTGTGATTGAAAAGCTTCTCGAGTAATATACTTTCACGTGTAAATAATAAAAATATGACTACAAAAAATAAAATACCTAAAAAACCGGGTTCAAACAGTTTCGCAATTCTGTTGGCAATAGTTTTCGCCGTTTCCGCCATCTTTTTGATTATGAATCCAAACTCTGCCGAAAAAGAAAAGGTTTCATTAAATACATTTATAGAAGATGTACAAGATGGAGAAGTAGCTGAAATTCAAATCGATAGCGACAACAATAGAATAGACGCAACCAAAATAGACGGCAGCCAAATCTACACTTTCAAAGAAAGCTCCAGCACACTTGATGATCTGCTGGAAGATGTGCCTGAAAATGTGACCAAAGATATTCAGATTGAGGTTATTCCTCAAGGAAACAACACTTTCTGGATGAATCTTTTAATTAGCGTTGTTCCATTCCTGCTTTTGATTGGATTTTTCGTCTTCATGATGAGACAGGCGCAAAGTAGCAACAATCAAGCTATGTCATTCGGAAAAAGCAAAGCTAAATTATATGATGTTCAGAAAAAAAGAACGAAATTCGAAGACGTTGCAGGCGCAGAGGAAGCGAAAGAAGAATTGGTTGAAGTGGTGGATTTCTTAAAAAACCCAGTAAAATATTCTCAAATCGGGGCCAAAATTCCTAAAGGAGTTTTGCTTGTCGGACCTCCTGGAACCGGTAAAACACTATTGGCCAGAGCAGTTGCCGGAGAAGCCAATGTGCCATTTTTTACAATTTCCGGTTCTGAATTCGTAGAAATGTTTGTGGGTGTAGGTGCGTCAAGAGTGCGTGACCTTTTCAAAAAAGCACAAAAGAATGCTCCTTGTATTGTTTTCATTGATGAAATTGATGCTGTGGGACGCCAAAGAGGAACCGGACTTGGCGGAGGACATGATGAAAGAGAACAAACCTTAAACCAAATTTTAACGGAAATGGACGGTTTTGAAGGTGATACCGGCATAATTGTAATGGCCGCAACCAATAGACCCGATGTCTTGGACCCCGCTCTACTCAGACCGGGCCGTTTTGACAGACGAGTAATGGTTGATCTTCCTGACATTAAAGATCGCGAAGCTATTTTAAATGTGCATGGACGCAACAAACCACTGGAAAAAAGTACCGAGCTAAACCGCATCGCTCAACACACTCCGGGATTCTCCGGAGCCGACCTTGAAAATTTAATGAATGAAGCTGCAATAATCGCCGCAAAAGAAAATCGAAAAACCATCAATCAAGATGACCTTCAAGAAGCTACAGAAAAAGTGTTTATGGGACCGGAAAGGAAATCCATGGTAATGGATGAAGAAGAAAAAAAGAAAACCGCTTATCACGAAGTCGGTCATGCCATAGTCGCTCATCTCAGACCAAATTGCGATCCTGTTCACAAAATCACAATAATCTCGAGAGGTAAAGCACTCGGTGTCACTTGGACTTTACCGGAAAAAGATTTTCATCTTCGAACAAAGAGCTATTATTTTGACATGATTTGCAAAGCGCTTGGTGGATATGCCTCCGAAATAATTTTCTTCGGCGAAATGTCAACAGGCGCCGCCAGCGATCTTGAAAACGCCACCAAAGTAGCCAATGCCATGGTTACCAAATATGGAATGAGCGCACTTGGACCAATACAATTCGGAGAACAAAATCATGAAGTATTTCTGGGAAGAGACTATGGTCATACCAAAAATTATTCGGAAGATACCGCAAAAAGGATAGATGAAGAAATTAAAAAATTAATTGATGATGCCTTTAAAGTTACATTTGACTTGATTGAGAAAAACAAGGATAAAGTAATTGAAATATCCGAAGCCTTAATTAAACAAGAAAAGCTTTCAAGAGAAGAATTCAATGCATTTTTTGAAGAAAAAAAAGCGACCGATAAAACTAAAAAATCCAAGAACAACTCGAAAAAAACTAAAAAATAAAGATGGAAGAACTTGCACAAATTGAAGAGGGGCAACTCAGCCTTGATGTGTACGAAACCACTAAACAATTAATCATAATTGCTCCAATTGCCGGAGTAAGACTGGAAGATGTCAATCTGACAGTTACGGAAGACGTGCTTACTATAAAAGGTTCTCGTAAAAATGAATTTAAAATCACCGATGAAGACTATTTAATTCAAGAATGTTTCTGGGGAGATTTTTCCAGAAGCATTGTTCTGCCTGATAATGTTGATACGACTAAAATAAATGCCAGTTTTAAAGATGGGGTATTAAAAATAACCATCCCGAAAACTTCCGGCAATAAAACCAAATTAATAAAAATTAAGCATGAGTAAAATCAAAAAAGCCATTTTTCCTGTTGCAGGCTTCGGAACCAGATTTCTCCCGGCCACCAAAGCACAACCGAAAGAAATGCTACCGATTGTAGATAAACCGGTAATACAATATTTAGTGGAAGAAGCTGTAGAATCAGGAATCAAAGATATAGTAATGGTAACCGGACGTGGAAAAAGAGCGATCGAAGATCACTTCGATACCTCATTTGAACTTGAACACACATTGGTTGAAAAAGATAAATTGGATTTGCTAGACGAAATCAAACATCTCCCCGACATGGCAAATTTTGTTTATGTTCGCCAGCCTAAACCGCTGGGAGATGGACATGCCATTCTTTGCGCCGAAAACGCAATTGGCAATAATCCGTGCGCAATACTTTTCGGAGATGATATTGTCGATCATGAACAACCTGCCATCAAACAATTGATTGAAATTTATGACAAAACAGAATGTTCTGTCATAGGTCTGCAAGAGGTTGATCCTAAAGAGACCTCTAGTTACGGCATTATTAAAGGAAAAGAAATTGAACCGGGTTTATATGAAGTTGAAGACTTGGTTGAAAAACCCAAACCTGAAGATGCCCCATCAAATTTAGCCATTATTGGTAAATATGTAATTACACCTGAAGTTTTTCCTGCAATCAAAAACGCCAAAAGTTCAGTTGGAGGAGAACTAAGACTGATAGACGGATTTAAAAACCTGCTTTCCTCTCAAAAAATCTATGCAAAAATCCTTGACGGAAACCGCTTCGACACAGGAAACAAATTTGGTCTGGTTTCGGCCACAATTCATTACGCAATGAAGAATCCAAAGATCGCTCCAGAACTAAAAGAATTCATGAAAAAATTTAACTGAAACTAATTTTGCTTTTTCAAGTCCTCTTCAATTCCTTCAATTTTTTTTCTTAAAGATCTTGTTAAGAATTCCGGAGATTCTTCACCCAATTCCAGCTCTTCTGCTTTTAACTCGCTCTGAATTTGCTTTAATTCAGATACTGTAGGTCTGACGAAATACCCTTTTTCAATCAATGCTTTTAGCAAAGTTTCTTCATCATCCGCATGAGCATCCATAGCATTCATGACATATTCTTGATCATTTGCTTCATCTGCATTTCTTAAATGCAGCAATGAAATTAAATTTTTTCTAATTAAATCAATGACTAAGCCTCCTTGCAAAACACTCGGGTCAGTCTTTAAATTGTTAACTCCAAATTCATGCAAAGCAAATTTGCCAATAGCTAAATCCATAACTGCACTATCAAAGAATTCTATCAATTCTTGATCACTTGCTTCAGCTACATACTTAAGCGCCATCTCAAATGGCAATTCATAATAAAAGGAAAAAATATAATTTAAATCAACGCTTGTGTTTTTCTGCTTTTCCATATTTTTTTTACTAAATTAAGTTATTATAATTTATTTTTATAAATTTAGCAAGGTACAAAAGCTATAAATTATATATATAGTATAAAAAATCCCCTACTTCGTTCTTGAAAAATAAGTAATTTTTTGGTATCATAATCAGATACAAAAATTTCAAAACAAAAACAAAATGTACGACCAAAATATAAACTTTTTAATTCAGGAAGCTGATAAGCTTAAAGTCCAAGGAGCACATGAAGAGGCTATTAAGATTTGTGAAAGAGCACTTTGCGACGATATCGAAATGCAAGAAGCTTATGAAGAATTGGGAGACAATTATTTAAGCCTCAAAGAATACGAAAAAGCCGAAAAAGCGCTTATTCAAGCATTAAGAATCAATCCTAACAGCGCCAATGCTCACTACCTGATTGGTTTTACATATTCTGCAATCGGACAATGGAATGAATCTATTGCACATCTTGAAAAAGCAGATCAAATTCAACCTAATCATCCTGAAATATTAAGATGTCTTGGTTGGTCAATTTTTCACCTTGGAGAAAGAAAGCAAGGGTTAATCATTTTAGAAAGATCACTCAATTTGAGCCCCAATGATCCTTTGATATTAAGCGATCTCGGAGTCTGTTATCTAAACGACAAAAATTTTGAAAGAGCCAAACAACTTTTCCAAACAGTGTTAGATATGGAACCGGAAAACGAAAAAGTCAAAGAATGTCTTTATGCGGTCGAATTTTTCAAAAAAGAATTTTCCAAGTTTAGAAATAAGAAAAAATAAGATTTGATTTAAGTCAAGTTTTAGTATAACATTTCTGTACTGTGATCTTATTAGTGAGCAATCGCTGCAAGCTTATGCTTGCAGAGGAAAGTCCGAGCACCAAAGAAGAAGGTAAAAGCTAACGGCTTTGGCTTGAGCCTCATAAGCCCAAGTACGGAAAGTGCCACAGAGACAATACTAGTCATGACCATATCATGACCAAAGGTGAAAAGGCTCTTTTAAAGGGCATATCCCCTCTCGGGGATGTCGGCAAACCCTACCCGGTGCAAGGTGGGATGGGAGAAAAGGAATTAACTGACTTCTTACAGTCCTTTCTGCCCACCGCAAGAGATAAATGGTGACATTTATCCCAGATAGATGATTGCAATCAAGTGATTAAGCTTGATACAGAACTCGGCTTATGATCTAATAAGATCGCTTTTTTAAATACACAATGAAAGCGATTGAAATTATATTCGGCTTAATAAAAATTCCAACTGATTTCCTCCTGACAATATCAGCTTTTTTGCTTGCCTATAATATCAGACTTTTTACTGACCTTATTCCCGGAATACAACTTCCCATAACCGAATCGGAATTCCCTCCGATCAATGAATATCTTATTGCGACAAGTATAGCTGCTTTAATACTGGTTTTGTTTTTTGCTTCTGCTGGAATGTACAGCCTTAAAAAACCCTTAAAACTATCCAAGCAATATTGGAAAATTTTAATCAATTCAACTTTTTGGCTTTTTTTAATCATTTCATATTACTTCATAATCAGAAGCTTTCCCTTCTCGCGATTAGCGCTACTTCAAACCTGGATTTTCACAATCATTTTGGTTAGCATCGGCAGAACTATTATTTATAGAATTCAGCAATATTTTTATCAGTCGGGAAAAGCCAGAAGCAATGTTTTGTTAGTGGGAAGCAACAATTTTACGGAAGAATTTGTCACAGCTTATTTTAAAAATCCGGAATACAATTGCATAGGAT
>WJLA01000031.1 GCA_014728765.1 Candidatus Peregrinibacteria bacterium | reverse complement strand
CAATTGGAAATACCTTCGGAAAACTTTCAAAAAGCCTCCGAACTTGCCCCAAATTTCACAACTGTCTATAAAAAATGGGGAGATTATCACTATCAAGAAAACAATTACTCAAAAGCAATCATTGCTTATGAAAAACTTCTGGATCTCTCGCCCCCATATTGGCAATCAACTTACGCCACTGATTTTAAAAAATCGGAACAAGTCAGAATTTTCCGAAAGAATCATCCGGATTTTACAATAGTCATACAAAATCTATTGGATTCATATAAACACACCGATCAAACCAAAAAAATAAACAATATCTTATCTAAACTAAAAGAGCCCGCGTCTGACTAGACACGAGCTCTTCATCATTTCAATAAAATTAGTTTTTTGAGTAATTATAGAACATTTCCGCAACCTCTCCTCTCAAAGCTGCGTCAGAAGGTCTACAATCCGCAGGGTCTACAACACCATTGCTGACAAGAACAGCATAATATTCATTATACCATTCAGAAGTGTCCATTCCATCACATGTATTATCTTCATCTACTGTTGCCAATTGATTGCTTAAACTTGAAGAAAGCACAAACATTTTTGCAATTTCCGAATTTACAATATCACTGCCCGGTCTAAATGTTCCATCAGGATATCCAACCACAATTCCTCTGTTATATGCGGTTTCAACAAGATCATAATACCAAGCGTTTTCATCAACATCTGGAAAATGAGGCCCGCCATTTGTATTTATTTCATATCCGAACCCTTCCACCATGACCTTTGCAATTTCAGCTCTATTGATTGTATCCAAAGCTCTGAAAGTACAATTTTCATATCCTCCGAAAATTGCATTTTTTCGAACATATTCAACCGCTTCATAATATTGACTTGAAGCTACATTATCAAAGAATTGATTACATCGAGGTTGTAATTCTTCAACAATGTCTTTTTCCGGAGTAATTACCTTAGATTCTACGGAAGAGTCCGAAGAATCGGAATCCATATTATCATCATCAAGTGGTTCGGTTATACCCGGACCTGACCAATATTGAACTCCAAACTCTAATCTACATTGTTCACCTGTAAACTCAGATTGATATTGCATGTTTCCAGTCCAAATTCCTTGATTATAGTAAGACTTAATCACATCACATTCAGCTTTTGTTGGAGCATCGATATATTTCTTTCCTGAGATACTCTTCCAAAAGTCCCAACCATACACATCAAAGCATTTTTCACCGGTCTCCTTATAAATATTATCCGCTCTTCCAGTCCACTCACCTGCATTATAATAAGATTTGATTTCATAACATAACCCGGCGGATGGGCTTGATTTTTTTGCAAGCTCGGACCATCTGACTTTTCCAACTTCTTCAACACATTGCCTTGGAGTTTTACCAAAATCTGAAGGCGAAACATTAGCTCCCCCCTGATAAGTACCACTCCACAATCCTTCGCTGAAAAATGATCCGATCACCTTACAATCATTTTGGTTTATATCATCCAGATTTTTCAAATTTCCTTGAAAAAACGATCCACTCATAGTTGCAGCAACCACTACCACAACCACAGCAAATACACCAAAAAAGGCGTATAAAAATTTATTTTGTTTATTTTTCATTTTTGCTTTGTTTAAAAATTATTAAATGAAATCATTACATTATAACACAACAAGGCCATTGTTTCAAGAAAGATAGATTCAATTTAATAATAAAAAAGTGATAGCTTAATTGCAGAATTAAAAAGTTATATGACCACAGAAGAATTTAACAAAAAAGCACAAGAACTTCACCAAAAAACACCAGGAAAACTTGAATTGAAATCTCCATTACCACTAAACACCAGAGAAGATCTTTCATTGTTATATACTCCGGGAGTTGGCTCAATTTGCAAAGCAATTGCCAATGATAAGTCCAAAGCACTACAATATACCAGCAAAGCCAATTCAATTGCAGTCATCAGTGATGGATCTGCTGTTTTGGGTCTGGGCAACATCGGGCCGGAAGCAGCTTTACCGGTAATGGAGGGTAAAGCTATTATTTTTAAAAAATTTGCAGATCTTAATGCCTGGCCTATAGTTATTGGAACCGAAAATATCAAAGATATCATCAAAACAATAAAAAATATTTCTCCGGGATTCGCCGGTATTAATTTGGAAGACTTTGCTGCTCCTAAATGTTTTGAAATCGAAGCAGAATTACAAAACCTTGGAATTCCTGTCATGCATGATGATCAACATGGAACGGCAATAGTAGCCTACGCGGCATTGTTAAATGCTTGCAAAGTGTCGGACAAAGATTTCGAAGACCTGACCGTGGTAGTCAATGGTGCGGGAGCAGCGGGCATAGCTATCACCAAAATGCTAACCGACTTTGAAGGAAAAATTGGTAAAAAAGTTGCAAATGTAATTATATGCGACTCAAAGGGAATCATTCACAGAGATAGAGATGATTTGAATTTATACAAAAGAGAGTTGATACCTTATATAAACACTGGAAATCTACAAGGCACTCTTGAAATGGCACTACATCAATCGGATGTTTTTATGGGTGTTTCAGTAGCGGGAGCCTTAAAACCAGAATGGATAAAAAACATGAATGAAAAGCCGATAATTTTTGCCATGGCTAATCCAATTCCGGAAATTTATCCTAACACGGCTGAAAAAAACGGTGCATTCATCACTGCGACCGGAAGATCAGATTTTCCAAATCAAATAAATAATGCTTTGGTTTTTCCGGGAATTTTTAAAGGAGCAATACAAAACCGCCTACCAAACATTAACATTGAAATGAAAGCTTTGGCAGCACACGCCATTGCAAAAACAATAGAACCAACTCAAAAAAATCTGTTACCGAATATATTTAACATTGAACTTGTACCAAACATTGTTGAAGCTATAACTTCTTATGCAAAATCAAGAGAAGTTATATTTAGCTAATCATTTGCTCTCTCAACATAATCACCTGTTTCAGTGTTAACCCTAATTTTATCACCTGTTTTTATAAATAGCGGCACATTCACTTTCGCTCCGGTTTCAATTGTAACTTGTTTACTTCCTCCTGTAGCAGTATCGCCTTTATTTCCGGGTGGAGCATCAGTAACTTCAAAGACCATTTTAGTAGGCAATTGTATCGTAAACGGTTTATCATCAATATAAACAGCAACCACTTCACTTCCATCAAGGATATAATCCATCATATCCCCAACATTATCTATCGGCAATTCAAACTGCTCATACGTAGTATTATCCATTAAAGTCAAATTGGTTCCATCATTATACAGATACTGACATTTTTTATATTCCACTGCTGCTTCCTCAATATTTTCACCACTTCTAAATGATACTTCTACAACTTTTCCCGTTTTGGCATTTTTTAGCTTCGTTCTAGTAAAAGCAGATCCCTTTCCGGGATTAACAAAATTATAAGAAGTAATAATATAAGTTTCGCCATTATATTTAATAGCAGTTCCTTTTGAAAAGTCAGATGTTTGCATATTCAGTCTGGTTAAATCGCAGCCAGTCTAGCGAAATTTAATAAACTTATCAAATTTATTATTTATAAAAAACCAATCGGATAACCTTGGCCATTACCAAAAGAACCTCTAAACACTTTGCCGTCATTATCTTTGGCCCTTATAATAACCCTTGCCCCACCCGATCTCTCTTTCATTTTCAACAAAGCATTTTGATCAATCACCAAACCGGTTAGTCTAATTAAACCTTGTCTAGCGGAAGCAATAATCTCCAAACACTCATCATCTTCAAATTCTAAAGGAGCATTTAATTCAAGGTCTTTATATTTCAAATTCAAGCTGGATATTTTTTCTGCCGCTATTCTACTAACTTTTCTTATCTCGGGTAAACCCACCACATCACCCATCCTCTCAAATGAAACAAAAATATCATTATCAAAATTTTTTATACCATTATATCTAATCACTCCACTCAAAGACGAATCTCCAAAATCATTTTTTTTAATTTGGACAACACTTGGAAACCACGCAAACTTAATTTTAACGGCATTCAATGAATCAATTATTTCAGGACTTATTTTTTTTATTCCCAAAACAATTTTTCTGATTTGTGTGTTTTCAAGTCTTCTTATTTGCTCACCTGAAATTTGATTAACGGAACTTAAATCCAATTTTTTCAATTTGGTATATTTAAGCATTTCCCAAGCCTCATCTGGAAAATATTTATCATCACAACAGTATTCACTTGGATATCTCCTGTTGGAATCAGTTAAATCAAGTTGATCAATCTTTTCTGAAATCTCAATTATCTCCCGCAAATCACTTACAACATCGGTTTGACTATTTAGTTTCGCTTCCCTATATGGCCCTTTATTCATAATGTAAAATCAACACTAAAGATTTATAAATCTTTATAAGGAAATGTCAATACCTGCTCAATATTACTCGCTTCTCCAATTATCATTAATAATCTATCCAAACCTAAAGCATTACCTGTGGCGGGAGGCATTCCAAACTTTAAAGCCTCCACAAAACTTTTGTCTACTGAGTAGACATTTTTGCTCAACTTCTCACGCAAAGCTTTTTCTTCATTCAATCTTTTCAACTGCTCACACGCTTCGTTTAATTCTGAAAACCCGTTACAAAGCTCCAAACCATCAATATACAACTCAAATCTTTCCGCATATTTTCCATCACGAGCTTTCGCAAGCGCAGCCTGCGTGATCGGATAGTCAAAAACAAATTGAGGTCTTTCCTTTCCCAAAATGGGTTCGATTTTGTTCATAAAAACATCAAAAAACCAGTCATCGTTAAACATTTTCTTTTCAAATTCGGATTTAGAATATCCCGCATATTTTTGAAATGCATCTGCTACAGATATTCTTTCCCATTCAACATCATATTTATCAATTTTAAATTCCTTTGCAACAGTTTTAACCAATGCTTCAGTCTCATCCATCATTTGCTGATAATCCGCATACGCCCTATACCATTCTAAAATTGAAAATTCCGGGTTGTGTGTTGAAGAAAAAGCTTCTTTGTTTCTAAAAGCTTTTGTTATTTGGAATATTTTTTCCAATCCCCCTACCAATAATTTTTTCATCGCATATTCGGGAGAAGTAATCAAATACATATCTTCTTCCACCTTCTTATCAAGAGCAAAGTTAGCTTCAAATCTTGTTTTAAAAACATCCAGATAAGGTTCCATCCCGGGCAACTTCACAAGCTCGGGAGTTTCAACTTCAATATAACTTTCATTTTTAAAAAACTTTCTAACAGCTTCATATAATTTTTGTCTTTGTAAAATTTTTTCTCTGAGTGATAAATCAATAATTATTTTTTGATAATTAGGTGAAGACTTATTCACGAAAAACTCCTCGCAACTCGCCAATTCACTAATTTTAACAAGTTTACCATCCTCTATCTCAACCAAAACCAAAGAGCCGATTTTTGGCATTTCAGATGCATATATGTCTATTCTTCCCGAATCATCTTGTAAAACAAACGCCTTCTGATCAACATCTATCAAACCGATGACTCTCCCGGCCAACAATGCTTTGCCTTTTTGATAATCACAAATTTTAATTCTTTCTTTTATATTCATAAACTTCTATACTTTGCCAAATTAGAGCAAAACCGGACTTTTCGCAAAATGAAAAAACGGATACAATTTTGACGATATAAACATAATGAAAAAATCTTTCACAAAAATAGGAACTCTACTCTTTGTTATAGCTTATTTATTTTATATAAGTCCTTTTATAATATTTGGTTTCTCTTCCATTATACTGGAAAACTATGTTCCACTTTTCTACTCCGAAAGCAACATTATAAACATCAATGATCAACCGGTAAAAATAACATTAAACCGTGACCGATTATTACACACTGTCAATGATCACTTTCTTTCATTCGCCATCGACACCTCATTGATAATCGGCGGAAAATGGTGGTCTCCCACCGGTGAAATTGAAATTGGAACTGGCAATATGAATGTAAAACCTTTAGATTTGACCAATTCACAATTAATAGAGCTTACTTCCAGACTTTCACCTGCGTATTTAAGAATTGGAGGATCCGAAGCTGATAACACTCTCTTTAATTACATATTACCGCAAACATATGAACTATCTGATCAAAGACTTGATGAGGTTATAGAATTTGCTGAAAAAACAAATAATGATCTTTTCTTTACGGTTAACGCCGGACCTTCAACTCGAAATTTTTTTAAAGAATGGCAAAGTGACAATTTTGAAGATATGTTGATTCATCTTAAAAACATCGATTTTGAAATTCCAATTTTTGAACTCGGAAACGAACCCAACGCCTTTTGGCTCATTCATGGAATACACAACCAAATTTCCGCAGAACAATATGTAAAAGATTTTCAAATCTTTCAAAATCTGATTAAAGAACATTCTCCAAACTCAAGAACTGCGGGTCCGTCTGTTGCGTATTGGCCCATGATTGGCGAAACACCGATACAAATAGAAAAAGAAATTCTGGAAAACATTAAACCTGACATAGAAACTTGGCATTTTTATCCCATGCAATCAAGAAGATGCCCAATAGCCTTGAGAAGAGCCAATTTGGAAAGCGCATTACATCCAAACACTATGAATGAATTTTTAAGATTCAACAAAAACAGTTGGATCAGTGAAACAGGACATGCTCAATGCGGAGGTGAGCCGAACTTATCAGATAGATTTGCATCAAGTTTCTGGTGGCTAGATCAACTTGGACAAGCGGCAAAATCAAACATCCAGGTTGTAATTCGTCAATCATTAATCGGTTCAAATTATGGTCTGATTGAAGAAAACACATTACAACCAAACCCTGACTACTACAGCTCCATTCTCTGGAAAAAACTTATGACTGAAAAAGTTTTATCAACTTCATTGGAAAACAAAAATTCTTATCTAAGAGTCTATGCACATTGTTCAGAAGAAAAAACACCCACTTTTCTATTAATTAACCTTCACGAAAAAATTTCTCAAATAGCCGAATTTGAAAATCTTAATCTTAAAAATGCTGAAATATACAAACTATCCGCTAAAAATTTGCAATCACGAACTGTTGAGCTCAATAACAAAGAACTAACTCCTTTTTCAAATTTAGAACCCCTAATCAATAAGTCCTCTAAAAAAATATATACGATAGAACCCCAATCAATTCACTTTATTCGGTTTTCCACAAAAATCCCCGCTTGCCAATAGTTTTAAACATATATTGGAAAGTTTTTTACACACTTTTAAAGAACTTTTGCACAAATATTAGATATACAAAAATAAAAAATTATTTTCTTACAAATTGCTTGGCTAATTTTTTCAAATTGGTTTTTAAAGCTTCTTCCCATTGAAAACCTAAATCTTTATGCTTAATTTTAAGTTTATTACCTGCAATCATCCACTTTGGATTATATTCCAACAAAGACATTATATTCTCCGGCTTAACCTGATCGGATAAATGCAAAATAATCTCTTTATCTTTAGTCATATAAACACTTTCAGCTTTGATTCCAACAACTCCTGCCATTTTTGCCAAAATCTTCAACTCAATTACATTAAAAAGACTGCTTACCTCAACGGGAATACTTCCATATTCATCAATCAAATCTTCTTTGATTTCATTTAAATATTCAAAATTATCCGCACCGGAAAGCCTTTGATAAACAGAAATTTTTTCTTTTACATTATTAATGTATTTATCGGGAATATAAGCCGTTACAGGAAGCTCTACAGAAACATCTTCGGGTTCTTCTTCTCTCATCACCCTTCCGGCTTTCAAATCTTCTACAGCCTTGTTAAGCATTCTTATAAAGTGACTGACTCCAACAACGTTAATCACTCCATGTTGTTTTGCTCCCAAAATATCTCCCGCTCCTCGAATTTCCAAATCTTTCATGGCTATTTGAAAACCGGAGCCGAGTTCAGAAGCCTCCACAATCGCTTTAAGCCTTTTTTTAGCATCCAATTTGAGTCTTTGACCATGATATAAGAAATATGCATAAGCTTGTTTTTTTCCTCGCCCAACACGACCACGCAATTGATAAAGTTGAGCAAGTCCAAATTTTTCAGCATTATTCACAATCAAAGTGTTTGCATTGGAAAGGTCTATTCCATTTTCAATAATTGTGGAAGACACCAGTACATCAAATTGATGTTCTTTAAAAGCCATGATTCTTTCCTCCAAGTCACCTGCACCAAGTTTTCCGTGAGCTACTCCAAATGAGGCTTCGGGAATCAGTTTTCTTAGTTTTTCAGCCAATCCATCAATTGTTTGTACTCTATTGTGTAAAAAATAAACCTGGCCACCTCTCTCCAACTCCTTCAAAATCGCCTCTCTTATTAATCCTTGTGAAAATCTTCTAACCTCTGTGATCACAGGCAATCTTCCCGGTGGAGGCGTGGTAATGGTTGAAATATCTCTCAGTTTATTCAAAGCAATATTCAAAGTTCTTGGTATGGGGGTAGCTGTTAATGTCAAAAAATCGACTTCCGTTTTTAATTCTTTAAGAGCTTCTTTTTGTTTAACACCAAATCTTTGCTCTTCATCAACAACAACCAATCCCAAATTTTTAAATTTTATATCCTTTTGCAATAATCGATGAGTTCCAACAATCACATCAACCTCACCCTTCGCCAATTTCTCCACTATTTTTTTCTGCTCGGCAGCTGATTTAAATCTACTTAACATGTCTACCCTAATATCAAACCCCTCCATTCTTTTCACAAATGATTTATAGTGTTGGTCGGCTAAAATGGTAATAGGTGAAACAAGCGCTACTTGTTTACCACTTTTAACAGCTTTAAAAGCCGCTCTCATTGCTACTTCGGTTTTTCCAAACCCCACATCACCACAAACCAACCTATCCATTGGTTGTGTTCTTTCCATGTCAGCCTTCACATCAGCCATAGCTTGCAATTGCCCGGGAGTTTCGTCATAAGGAAAATTGGCCTCAAACTTTGATTGATCTTTATCATCACCTTTAAATTTATATCCTTTTGCACTCTTTCTT